>JBGVOJ010000068.1:0-17300 GCA_045126415.1 Eubacteriales bacterium
CGGGTCACAACCGCCTTCTTCCCGGCAAGATCAAAATTCATCGGAATATCATATGCCATAGCAAATACCTTCCTTATATAATGTGATTTATCGGGGAGGGACTTTTTAAAAAAAGTCCCTCCCCAACCCCCTCTTCAAAAACTTTTAAACTATATGGATTGAAGTTTTTTGGAAGGGGTTTGGGGAAACCTTTTGTTCACAAAACGTTTACCCAAGAAACTTTCTTATTCTTCCACGGGATAAGCAATCGTGGTCATGAGAGCCATTTCGGGTGCGCTGGTGTCGAGACGGGAGTACTGGCACACGATGGGGGTATTGGATTCGACGAGAACCGCGTACGGAGTGTCGCGCGGGATAGGTTCGCCGTTTTCGTTGCGCAGCTTGTCCATGCGGATGTGGTGAGTGCGCATTGCGGGGCACTGGGAGGAGAAATCGGTGCGTGCGTCACGGTCTTCGAAGAAGAGAGTGAGCTTGATGTCCGCGTCCACATCGGACGTATTGATCACACAGATCGCCTCGTGGGAGATGCTCGCGTTCATGGAAACGGAGTTCAGATAGGTGTCCGGAATGAGCCAGACTTTCTTGCCGTATGCTTTCATATTGATAAATCCTTTCAGATTAAAAATTTTTCAGAAACAAACAAGGATAATTGGTGGAAAACTTTTTGCAAAAAGTTTTTCCCCAAACCCCTTTTCAAAAACTTTTACACTATGTAATAAAATATTGTTCGTGCAGACTTTTCTTCACTCTCTGCACACCGTCTTTTTCCAGCGGATCCAGAAGCACACGATCCGGCAGACCCAGTCCACCACCATCGCGCACCATACGCCGACCGCGCCCATCCCGAGCACAGACGACAGCAATACGCGGAACACAAACATCGACACCATCGAAACCACCATGACGTACTTTGCGTCCCCCGTCGCCTTCATCGCGTTCGGCAGAACGAACGCCGGCGTCCACAGAAGAACCGCGAACCCGTTGTGAATCCAGATCAGAATCCGCGCCAGCTCCGATGCCTCCGCCGAAACGGAGTAAAATCCGAGAATGGGTGTCAGCAGCGCAAAAATCCCGATGTTCACGATCAGCAGCGCACCGTAACAGTACTTCATGATCCTGTATGCGTAAAACTTCGCCGCACGCATATCGCCCGCACCCACGCACTGCCCGACCACCGTCACGATCGCCAGATTGAACGCGAATCCGGGCATCACGCCGAACGAGTCGATGTTGTTCGCCACCGCGTTCGCCGCAATCTGCACCGTTCCGCACGCGGAAATAATGCCGAGCACCAGCACGCGTCCGAGCTGGAACGTGCCGCTTTCCAGGGAACCGGGAATCCCGACCGCGAGAATATTCCGCACAATCGAGCCGTCGATTTTTTCACGGAAAACCTTCCGGTAGTCCACATGAATGGGCAGCCGCCGGTCACCGAGCCGGATCATCAGGAACACGCACGCCACAATCCGCCCCGTCACCGTCGCCAGTGCCGCGCCGAACACGCCGAGTTCCAGAACATAAATGCACAGCGCATTGCCCGCCACGTTCAGCACGTTCACGAACATCGAGCAGCCCATGGAAATTTTCGAATTTCCCATCGAGCGGAACAAAGCCGCCGCCCCGTTGTATAAGGCAATGAACGGGAACGATACCGCCGAAACGAGCAGATACGTCCGTGCCGCCGCAGAAACCTCCGCTTCCAGTTCGCCGTACAGCAGCCGGATCAGACGCACGTCCGCCGCGTAAACCACACCCATGATCAGAAGCGACGCCGTCAGACAGATGAGCATCAGCCCGACCGCACTCCGCTTTGCCCTCGCCGGATCACCCGCGCCGATGGCACGGCTTGCGACCACCGCACCGCCCGTCGCCAGAGCGCCGAACATATTGATGAACAGCGCACACAGCATATCCACCAGCGAAACACCGGAAACCGCCGCGTCCCCGAGCCCGGAGACCATCATCGTGTCGACGATCCCCATGAGGATGCCGAGAACCTGTTCAATGATAAGCGGCACGATCAGCGCGACCAGTGCCCGCCGCGTGAACTGTATTTTAAAGGAACTCTCGTCAACCTGTGCAGCATGTGCAGCCATATGTCACCTGAAAAAAACACTAGAAATAAGATACAAAGGTATTATAACAGATACCTCCGGAAATTGCAACGGAAATTTATGAATATCCCACAATCCCGCCCGGTTCCAATAAAATCATAATATTAAACTGTATTAAGCATTTCCCTTTTCTTGACAACCCGCCGGAAATCCGCTATAATGGAATTGACTTCAAACCGAACGAAAATCCATACCACAAAAACAAGGAGGATCCTCATGAACAACGTAAAACGCTTATTCATCGTTCTTCTCGCGGCTATCCTGTGCGGCGGCAGCATCGTCGGCTGTGCCTCCACGGAAGAAACCGCTGAAGCAGGCGACACTACCCCGACCGCAGCGGTCGAAGAAACCGAAGCGGAAACCGAAGCCCCCGACCCGTTCGCGGACTTTGACTACAACGGCCAGAGCTTCCGCGTCTACACAAGTGCCCACGACGCGTCCGGTACCCTCGTTTCCTCGAACTTCCTGATCGAAGGTCCGGAGGAACTGACCGGTGAAGCAGCCGGTGACGCGGCAATCGAAAGAAACGCGGCGGTTTCCGAAATGCTGAACATCAACATGGAGTTCACGCAGGTCAACCTCGGCTATGACGGCGTCCAGAACGATGTCCGCACCTACATCATGGCAGGCACAGACTCCTACGACGTCATCATCAACGACCTGTACGGTCTGACCGGTCTGACCGTGGAAGGCATGTTCTACTCCGCAGACAAGGGCGAATACTTCGACTTTACACAGCCCTACTGGTACGGCGACTTCATGAAGGACATCGCGTTCAAGGAAGGCGACACGTTCATGATGGCGGGTGACTTCATCATCGACACGCTCCGCACAGGTCACTGTCTCGTTTACAACAAGAACCTCTACACCGACCTCTACGGAAACGGCGACGAACTGTACGAAACCGTTCTGAACGGCAAGTGGACGATGGACAAAATGATCGAACTCGTCGAAGGCGCATACGTCGACCTCGACGGCAACGGTCAGAAGAACATCGGCGATATGCTCGGCTTCGCGGTCTTCCAGGACTGGGGTCCGTGCATCCCGTTCCTCATCACCAACGGCGCAAAGTACGTTGAACGCGGCGAAGACGGCTATCCGGTCATCGCAATGAACAACGAACGCACCATCCTGATGTGCGACAAGATCTACGACCTCTGGAACAGCCAGGGTACCGGCGCACTCGCCCTCTGGAACAACGACCAGGCAGGCGTCATGAACCAGTTTGCCGCCGGCAACATCCTCATCGTCGGCTACCAGCAGCTCGGCTCCCTTGAAAGCGACGCACTCCGTTCTTCCGAATACGAAATCGGCATCATCCCCTACCCGAAGCTCGACGAACTCCAGGAAAACTACATCACCTCCGCACACGACACCTCCGAAATCGGCCTCCTTCCCGTGACCATGCCGGAAACCAACATTTCCTTCGTCAGCGCGGTTCTCGAAGTTCTCTCCCGCGAATCCCACAAGAACGTTCTCCCGCTCTACTACGAAAACTCCCTCAAGGTCAAGTACACCCGTGACAACCAGTCCGCACAGATGATCGACATCATCCACGACGGTCTCGGCAACTCCTTCGCGCTTGCATGGCACCAGCCCATCAACACCTTCCTCCAGTCCCTCATCCACGCCGCTGCGATGACCAAGGACTCCTTCGCAAGCAAGTACGCGACCACGGAAAAGGTTCTGAACAAGACGCTCGAACGTCTGATCGAAAACTACGCAAACAACAACGGCTGATAAAATAAAAAAGCCCTAAGGGCTTTTTTATTTTATCAGCTCATATTTGAGCGTTTTAGAACTATCCCATTCTCCAAACGTCCAAAAAAAATAAAAATTATACTTCTCAATCAAAACAATTTCACATAGATTTTCCGCAATATAAATATTGTTCACCGTCAAATCATCAGTAACCCCCCAGGCGTAACTCTTTGTCTCTCCTTTGTGGTTCCGATACGTACACGCAAGATATGGTGAAACAATATTATATTCAGTAAAATCAAAAGAATTATCTGATTTCAAAACCTTTCTGGGAGTCTGATCTATAATTTCATATGTATAAAAATTCTCACTACCCAAAACAAACTTTTTCCTTAAAACACCACAAACAAGAAAGACTTCATCCTTCTTATTTGCAGCATACAGGACTATACACTCATCATCACTGGTTATGTTTTCTTTCTGAAATAATAATTCATCTGAAACACCGAACTGACGATGTTTGACAAGATATTCATACGGTGTAATATTATAATCAAACGGCGAAATGCTATATCCCAGAGTCACCAACAATAACACAAATATTAATAGTGCTTCTAACACCAAAATCAATATTTCATTTTTCCTCATAAACTTTGTAAAAAAGGCATTTTGCCATAGCACATATTACATATTTTATATCATTAATATGGAACACCAGAAAGAACACACTCAATGCCCCATTGAGCCTGTACATTATCAAGAGTAAAGCCCAGATCTATATCCAAACCTTCTTCCGAGTCCCATTCAAAGTTAAAACTTATTTCCCCATCTAATGTATCATACGTCGGAGAGAAGTCTGCTGGATGTTACAATTACAGTATCGTTTTCGTCCAAAGAATACGTTTCCTCTACAAACACAGTCGCCGAAACTGTTTGTTCCACATCCCCAGATCGAGAAAAAATATTATTATCATACGCTGTAATAATATAAGCATCCGGATATGCAGCCGAATATACCTGTGGTGTTTGCGTAGCCATATCATCAACTGCACAAACAGATAATCCGCAATTCGCACACAGCAGTAAAACCATGCCGCCAGTAATAATCTTTCTCTAAAAATCTCCTCCTGTTAATTAAATTTTAATTTTCTTTCAATCGACAAAATACGTTTTGGAACATATCATCACTTTCATCCGTTATATCGATGATTATATGTATATAATACACCACAAAATATTTTTTGTCAACCGCTACACAAAAAATTTATATATTTTACATAAAGAATATATTTTTTAAGAATATATTTTTCTTTATCAGTACCAGCACAAAAAAACGACCCATAGAGGATCGTTTTCAGGCAGGCTTGTAAGCCGGGTTCTGTACGTATTTGATTACGTGACTGCCATCTATCTGTGACATACGTTGCCGTATGCCTCACAGCCACCTGTGCGAAAATACCGGGCCGGTACGGCGAAAAATCGCCTCCGCACCTACGGTGTTGCATCGGATAGGGTTTACATTTGCACACAGTTGCCTGTCATGCCGGTGAGCTTTTACCTCGCCTTTCCATCTGTACCTGCCCGGACAGCCGGAGCTGTCTCAGGACATCGGTAGTCTATTTCTGTTGCACTTTCCCGGAGGTTCCCCTCGGCGGACGTTATCCGTTATCCTGCCCTGCGATGCCCGGACTTTCCTCATGCCAATACCTTTCGGCAACATGACACGCGGCAGTCCCACCTGCACCGCATATTATACCATGCAAAATGTCCCTTTGTCAAGGATCAAATTTCATGCGGGCCATTGTTACATATTCGCCAATCTTAAAATTTCCGTCACAGCCGCGTCGATCATCGCGGACAGGGGCATATCCTGTACGCCGACCACGATGTTTTCACATTTGTTCATCGGAATCAGCACGCGCACGGCTTCGCTGGACGAAACGGCGCACGCCGCTGCCGGCGTGATCTCCCCGAGCAGCGCGTCCGCGATGATGATGCCGAGCGGCCCCGCAATGATGTCCGCACGGGCAGCCATCACAACAATCGAGTTCTCCCCCGTCGCCGCGCGGGCTGCCCCCCCTTTGATCATGTTCGCCGTCGCCATGCTGTTCGTCCCGACCGCCGTCACCTCGAGCAGATCCGGATACTTCACAAGCTGCGTCACCAGCCCGCGCCCGATCTTTCCGCCCTGCCCGTCCACTACAAGAACTTTTTTCAAGATGTGATTTCTCGGGGAAAAACTTTTTTAAAAAAGCTTTTCCCCGAACCCCTTTTCAAAAACTTTAATACCATGGAGAATTATAGCGTATGGCGGAAATTTTTGCAACTGCTCCGGGATTAAAAAATTCTGTTAAAATTTTTTCCGGAAGCGGGAACTTTTTCATGCACCGATACGTCTAATAGACATGACGCATGGAACAGCCTGCTGTTTTGATATTTTATTTTCCAAATAAACGAAAAAGTTCAAGATTCATTAACAATTACGGCTGTTACATGTGCTATACTGTAATTGTAAAAATATTTCTTTCAAGAAAGGAAGGAACAAAACATGAAAAAATTTCTCTCCCTCGCTCTGGCACTGCTCATGATGCTCCCTCTCGCAGTCAGCGCATCCGCAGCCAAGAGCAGCGACGTCATCACAGCAGAAGAATTCATGGACATTCTCGAATACTGGAAGTGGTCCAACAGCGATAAGGATGACTACGACGACCTCCTCGACTATATCTACGGCAACAAGTACATCCGCGAATGGAAAGATTCCTGCGAAGAATGCGGCAAGGCTGCCACCTATTACATTTCCAAGGGAAATGTTTACTGCACCTGCAAAAACTGCAACGAAACCTACCTGATCCTCTCCTCGGACGAATACTGCGATGAATGCGGACGTCTGGACTGCGACTGCGTAGACCCCGGCTTCACCATCGACCCCGAAGAAGAATTCGCCGGCAAGTTCAACCATAAGTACAAGTCCTGCGAGCTGGACGATGTTGACCTCTATCAGTACGGCAAGACCGTTTACTGGTACTGCGACAACTGCGGCCGTTCCGGCAAGTTCAGCGCCTCCGACTGGAACGACAAGTGGAACGACTATTTCTGGGACTACCAGATCCGCGTATACTGCACCAGAGGCGGTTCCTATGAAATCGACGGCAGCAAGTACGTTGACCGCGGCGATACCAGAACCATCACCTTCGAACCGAACTCCGGCTATGTTCTCTATAACGTAACCGTAAACGGTACCGACTACGGTCCCGTATCCACCCTCGAACTCACCGTAACCGGCAACATCCGCATCGAAGCGGAATTCGTGAAGGCAAGCTCCCTCAAGCCCTGTGAACTGACCGCGACCGCAATCGGAAACGGTACCATCACCGCAAAGAAAAACGGCGTTAAGGTTTCCGCAGCTGAAATCACCGCAAAGTACAACGACACCGTTACCTATACCTTTAAGCCCGCAAGCTCCAACTACGCTGTCAAGAACGTCACCGTCAACGGCCGTTCCATCGGTAAGGTAAGCACCTATACTCTCTCCAAGGGTATCACCAAGGATGTTGCCATCAAAGTAACCTTCGAATGGAAGAATCCCTACAACGACGTTGCCGATAACTACCTGAAGGCTGTTGAATACGTGACCGAAGCAGGCATCATGGGCTACTACAACAAGTATGTGAACAAGAACGCCTTCTCCGGCACCACCGTGATCACCGTCAAGAACCTTGCAGCGGCTCTCGCTGAAATGGCTGACGTGAACAACAAGCTCGACACCGTCGAAGAACGCATCGAATGGGCTGCAAAGAACGGTATCATCGACGACTCCGCAGACCTCACCGTCTCCTGCACCGTTCAGGCTGCCTGCGACATCGTCAATGATTACCTCGCTCTCATCGAAAAGGCCGCAGATGTCGACTTCGAAGACTTCGACGATGACGATACCGCCAAGGAAAACGCTCTTTCCATCGGTCTCGTAACCTCCACCACCTACACCAAAAACCGTAACCTCACCCGTTACGACCTCGCTTCCATCTGCTACCTCCTCGCAAATCTCGACGTTGAGTGAGTCCATCCAATATTGTCCGGTATAATTTAGCATAATTCCAGAGGGGAACCTTTTCAGAAGAAAGGTTCCCCTCTGGTTTTTTTCTCAAAAATAACGTATTAATAATCATTAATAAACCTGTTTTAAAATTTTATATAAAAATTCCGCACAAATCCTTGACTTCTTACAGAATCTCATTTATAATAAAAGTACAAAATTCAATTTTTCTTCCAACTATCCCGATATCCTTTCGGAATAATCAAAAATTAAATATACATAAGGAGTCCCCCATGAAAAAGCAAGCTCTCACACTGCTCCTCGCACTCCTGATGGTTCTCCCGATGTTCACCGCATGTTCGGAAAACGCGGCTGACAAGGAAGAAACCACCGCGAACGAAACTACGGCTAACGTCACTCCGTCCGCTGACGAAGAGACCGTCGCCGCCGAAGAGGAAGAAGCGGAAATCCTCCCCGATATCCCCGCACTCGACTTCGAAGGCCGTACCTTCACCTTCCTCACCTCCGGGATCGGCGATACCAACGGCGAAGACTGGGAAACCTTCGACGTCTGGGTCGAAGAACTCAACGGTGACGTTATCAATGACGCTGTTATGGAGCGTAACCTGTTCATCAACGAAACCTACAACGTACAGATCGCCGAATACAAGACCACCGGTACCACCCTCTCCGAAATCCAGACCGAAGTAAAGGCGGGCTCCGGTGCCTTCGACGCGGCAATGACCCACTTCGAAAACGGCGCGAACCTCGCTGCGGGCGGCAACCTTCATAATCTCTATGACATGCCGTATATCAACCTCGAACAGCCGTGGTGGGACCAGCGCGGCGTACAGGACATGAACCTCATGGGCGGCGTCTTCCTCGCAACCGGTGACATCACCATCGTTGACAACGACGCAACCTGGGTTCTCATGTTCGGCAAGCAGTACGCGGAAGACCTCCAGCTCGAAAATCTCTACGACCTCGTCCGCGAAGACCGCTGGACCTACGATAAATTCTACGACATGATGAGCCAGGCGTCGTCCGATATGAACGGCGACGGCGCCCTCAAGTGGAAGGACGACAAGTTCGGCTTCATCACCTCCGACTACTCCTCCCGCGCTCTCATGTACGCGTCCGGCGAAAAACTCGTCACCCAGGACGCACAGCACAATCTCATCCCGCTTACCGATATCAACCGTCTCTCCGGCGTTGTCGAAGTTGCCGCAAAGATCATGGGCGACAAGAGCATCACCTTCCTGACCGGCTACGAATCCACCGGTCCGGACGATATCCGCGCCGTCTTTGAAGAAGGCCGTGCCCTCTTCTACGGCGAAGTTATGCAGTGCATCATCCGTATGAGAGAAAGCGAAACCGAATTCGGTCTCGTCCCGTGGCCGAAGTACGACGAAATGCAGGACGGCTTCTATAACCTCGTTCACACCTCCGCAGGCCGCGGCGTCTGCATCCCCGTCAGCCAGACCGACTACGAATTCGCCGGCGCGATCATCGAAGCGTTCGCTGCAAAGTCCATGTACACCGTTACCCCGGCATACTACGACGTTGCTCTGACCTACAAGTACATGCGTGACACCGACTCCGCGGAAATGCTCGACATCATCCTCGCCAGCCGTATCTACGACCTCGGTCTCATCGCGAACTACGGTTCCATGTCCTCCGCAATCGCAGGCGTAATCACCAACGGTACCGGCAACCTCGCTTCCACCTGGGCGAAGTCCGAAAGAGCTTTCCAGAAGATCATGGACAAGTCCGTCGAAAAGTACGCAGACGTTATGAACCGCAATCCGTAAGCAAATCCCGCATAAGTCCATCACAGGCACTCTCACGAGTGCCTGTTTTTGTCTTCTCCCGCATTTGTCCGCAAAAATTCACAATGCCCTCTTGACTTGCGCCCGCATTTTTGTTATGATTAATCCATAAATAAAAAAATTTTCACCGAATAAAAAAAGGAGAAACACCATGAAAAAAGCATTGATCTTCCAGGGCGGCTGGGACGGACACGAACCGCAGCTGACCTCCAAGCGTTTCGCAGGAATGCTGGAAAAGAACGATTACAGCGTAGAAATCTTCGACACCCTCGAATGTCTCCGTGACCTCGACAAGCTCATGGAACTCGACCTGATCGTAGCTTGCTGGACGGGCGGACAGATTGACGGCGCACTCACCCGCAACGTCTGCAAGGCAGTCGGTTACGGCGTAGGTCTTGCAGGCTGCCACGGCGGTATGTGCGACTCGTTCCGCAACGATACCGAATGGCAGTTCATGACGGGCGGCCAGTGGGTAAGCCATCCGGGCGGCGACGGCGTGGAATATACCGTCAACATCCGCCGCGGTTCCTCTCCGCTGATCGAAGGTCTCGAAGACTTCCAGGTCAAGAGCGAACACTACTATCTGCACGTTGACCCGGCGATTGAAGTTCTCGCAACGACGCGTTTCCCGCTGGTCAACTACTACCACGCATCCAACAAGGTCATCGACATGCCGGTTATCTGGACGAAGTACTGGGGCTGCGGCCGCGTATTCTACAACTCCCTCGGCCACCACGATGACGTATTTGACAATTCCCCGAACGCAGCGATCCTGATGGAACGCGGCATGCTGTGGGCAGGCGAAGGCAAGGCATATGCGAAGGCAAACGGCCTTTCCGGCGACAAGTATCAGAACAACGCAAAGATGTATTAATCCGCACCTTCGGTGCGAAAGGTTGAAAAATGACCTTCGGTCATTTTTCTTAAATTAATGCCCCTACGCGGGGCGGGCGCATAAGAGGCCTTCACGCGAGGCCTCTTATGAATCACCCGCGCCAGAGGAAGTGTCCTCTGGACTCCTCACGAGGTGCATTGCATCAAATCCACAAGACTTGCCGGACGTTTCTCAATACAGGAAACCTAAATCGCACGTTTTTATTATTGCTGACCGCGGGCAAAAAGGTGACGGTATTTTGTTCGCCGTACGAACAACTGAACCCTTCGCGGTTAGCGTTAATCGACTCTCCCATACGGACGGCAGTCCTGTTGCCGTCGTATTCTCCACCATTCAACTGCCCGTTGAGGAGAATCCAAGGGGGAACCCCCTTGGCGCGGGTGATTCATAAGAGGTCCCGCGCGAGGACCTCTTATGCGCCGTCCCGCGCAGGGACATAAAATTGAAAAATGACCGTTCCGGTCATTTTTCTACCTTCTAAATTTGGTATTCTAAATTTGATAGAAAAAAGCAAAATGCAATGAAAGGAACCCCACCATGTCCAAGACCATCGGTATTGCTATGATCGGTGTCGGCGCAATCTCCGGCATCTATCTCGAAAACATCACCAATGTTTTCAAGGAAATCAAACTCGTCGGCGTCTGCGACCTCATCCGTGAACGCGCAGAAAACGCTCAGAAAAAGTACAACGTGCCGAAGCTGTACGAAACCATGCACGACGCTTTCGCTGACCCGGAAGTTGACCTCGTGCTCAATATCACCCGCCCCTACGAACATTTCGAAGTATCCAAGGCAGCTCTCCTCGCCGGTAAGCACGTTTACTGCGAAAAGCCCCTCGGCGCTACCTTCGAAGAAGGCGTGGAACTCGTCCGCCTCGCCAAAGAAAAGGGCCTCTACCTCGGCGGCGCTCCGGATACCTTCATGGGTGCCGGCATCCAGACCGCCCGTAAAATCATCGACGAAGGCGCGATCGGCACCCCCATCGGCGCAGTCGCAGCCATGACCTGCCACGGCCACGAAAGCTGGCATCCGGACCCGGAATTCTACTACAAGTTCGGCGGCGGCCCCATGCTCGATATGGGTCCCTACTACATCACCGCACTCGTTAACCTCATGGGCGGCGTTTCCGAAGTCTCCGGCGTTGCAAAGAAATCCTTCCCGACCCGTACCATCACCAGCCAGCCCCACTACGGCGAAGTCGTTGACGTTGACGTCGATACCTACGTAACCGGTACGCTCATGTTCGACAACGGTGCCGTCGGTACCATCTTCACCACCTTCGACATCTACGGCGGCGACGGATGCCGTATCGACATCTACGGTACCGAAGGTACCCTCTCCGTACCCGACCCGAACGGCTTCGGCGGTCCCGTAAAGCTCCTCAAGAACGGCGAATGGACCGAAATCTCCATCGACGGCTTCGACTACGCGCAGAACAGCCGTGCCCTCGGTCTCGCGGATATGGCAAAGTCCATCGCAGACGGACGCAAGGCTCGCTGCGACTACACCCAGACCGAACACGTTCTCGAAATCATGACCATGATCGGCAAGTCCTCCGACGAAGGCCGCCGCATCAAGCTCACCACCCACTACGACCGCGGCATCCCCATGGTAAAGCCCGAAGTAAAGGGTATCCTCGACTAAGTTTCATCCCACAGGCGGCAGTATTTTTCTGCCGCCTGTTTGTGTTTATTTATTCAACAATATACATTATTCCACAAACTTTATTCCTTTTTATGGATTTTTTCGTGAATTTTTAAGCATAGGATATTGACATCGGCAGGTGTTTGTGCTTTAATAGTAGGCAGTTCATTCTCACACCTATTTCATCCATCGAAAGGATTTCTATATACCATGACTGCATACTATCAGAAAGAGATTGAAACCGCCTCCTATGAGCAGATCCGCGCATGGCAGGACGAACGTCTCGTCAACACCGTCAATCACGTCTGGAACAACAACGAATATTACCGCAACAAGATGAAGGCCGTCGGCCTCGAACCCGGCGACATTCAGTCCCGCGATGACCTCTGGAAGCTCCCCTTCCTCACCAAGGATGACCTCCGCGAAGCCTATCCCTACGGCCTGATGTCCGCACCTCTGTCCGACTGCGTAAGAATCCAGTCCACCAGCGGCACCACCGGCAAGCGCGTTGTTGCGTTCTATACACAGGAAGACGTTGACCTCTGGGAAGAATGCTGCGCACGTGCGCTCGTCGCCGTCGGCGCAACCAAGGATGACGTATGCCAGGTCTGCTACGGCTACGGTCTCTTCACCGGCGGCCCGGGTCTCAACGGCGGTTCCCACAAGGTCGGCTGCCTGACCCTCCCGATGTCCTCCGGCAACACCGAGCGTCAGCTCCAGTTTATGACCGACCTCGGCGCGACCATCCTCTGCTGCACGCCCTCCTACGCCGCATACCTCGCGGAATCCATCGAAGAAAAGGGTCTCCGTGACCAGATCAAGCTCAAAGCAGGCATTTTCGGCGCGGAAGCATGGACGGAAGAAATGCGTCATGACCTCGAACGCCGTCTCGGCATCAAGGCGTACGACATTTACGGTCTGACCGAACTTTCCGGCCCCGGCGTTTCCTTCGAATGCGAAGAACAGACCGGTATGCACATCAACGAAGACCACTTCATCGCCGAAACCATCGACCCCGAAACCGGCAAGGTACTCCCCGAAGGCAGCCGCGGCGAAATCGTGTTCACCAGCATCACGAAGAAGGCGTTCCCGCTGCTCCGTTACCGTACGAAGGACATTGCTGTCCTCAAGCGCGGCGTATGTTCCTGCGGCAGAACCTTTGTCAAGATGTCCAAGCCGATGGGCCGCAGCGACGATATGCTGATTATCCGCGGCGTCAACGTATTCCCGTCCCAGATCGAAGAAGTTCTGCTGGCACAGGGTCTCACTTCCAACTATCAGATTCTCGTTGACCGTGCGGGCACGACCGACAGCCTCGAAGTCAAGGTCGAAATGACGCCCGAACTCTTCTCCGACAAGATCGACAGCATCCACAAGATCGAAGCGGACATCGTCAGCGCGCTCAAGTCCATGCTCGGCATCGCCGCAAAGGTTTCCATCGTCGAACCCAAGTCCATCATCCGCAGCGAAGGCAAAGCAGTAAGAGTAATCGACACCAGAAAACTCTATTAATAAACTGCACGTTGTCCGCATAAAAGTTTCGCTCAAGCCTTTTTAAAGGCTTGCAGGGTCAAGGGACGGCGTCCCTTGTCGCCGTCCGCAGACGGCGAAATTCTCTGGACACAAACAGGGGATCGCTCCACCCTCCGACTTCATGAGGATAAAGGAGGTATTCGTCCCCCTCCGCGCCAGCGTCCCCATCTCATCAACAAATAAACATCCACTATATCAGGAGGTAATTATGGCTATTCGTCAGTTATCCGTATTTGCGGAAAATAAGAACGGCGCGCTCTACGAAATCACCAAGAGCCTCGCGGCAGCCCGCATCGACATCCGCGCGTTCAGTATCGCCGATACCGCCAACTTCGGCGTACTCCGTATGCTCGTCAAGGACGCAACCAAGGCAGCACAGGTTCTCTCCGAAAACGGCAATATCGTCTCCGTTGACGAAGTTGTCGGCGTGAAGATTCCCGACATCGCGGGCGGTCTGTCCGACATTCTCCGCATCACCACCGCAAAGAACATCAGCATCGCCTACCTGTACGCGTTCGTTTCCCGCGAAACCGGCAACGCGTACGTCATTCTCCGCGTCGACAACAACGACCATGTCGAAGATATCCTCGAAGCGGAAGGCTGCACGCTGCTCAAGGAAGAAGAACTGCACTGAATCACGGAATTATTGAATAAAGTTTCTCGGGGAAACCTTTTTTAAGGAAAAAGGTTTCCCCGAACCTCTTCCAAAAACCATTTCAATATGTTATACTAAGAAAAACGTCATAAACTCAGAGGAATTATGAAACAGCAGCAAAACAAACGTCAACCCCAGCCGGCACCGCAGAGCGCAGCCGAAAAGGCAAACTCCCGCTATATTTTCGCGTGCGTTGCGAATATTCTGTACGTCATGCCCGGCCTGATGTGCCTCGCGTTCGGCATCCTTTCGGACGGCTTTTCCACATCGTTCCTGATCGCGATCATCACCGCCGTTCTCGGGATCCCCGTCGCGTTCACCGGCCTGTACTGCTACAAGCAGCACAAAGGACGTATGCTCGTCCTCGCCCTGTCCGCCGTCCAGCTCGTCATGCACCTCGTCTCGGCGTACCTCGTCACCACATGGTACCTCATCCTCGCACCCGCGTTCATTCTCACGCTCGTCCTCGTCGCAAGCTCGAAAGTCATCGAAAACCACTGAAAATCATAAAAACGGAGTCCACCATGATCAAAACCATCCTCTCCGCCACCGGCGAACCGATCTTCCATCTCACCGCCGGTGACGCATCCTACGTCATTTCCGTCTTCCACGGCTTCCTGCTCCACCTCTACGCCGGCCCCGCCATCTCCGACGACGACGTCGAATACCTCCTCGTCCGCGTCGGTCATGACTCCGTCGTTCCGCGTCCCGCACATACGCCCGAAGGCTGGTTCTCCTGCGATATCGCCCCCTTCGAGTATCCCGCGTACGGCTCCGGCGACTTCCGTCCGTCCGCCGTCATGGCAAAAATGCTCACGAACGATCAGATCGACGGTACCGTGGAAATCACCGGCGGCGCCCCCACCACGGCGGTGATGTACGAATCCCACGAAATCCTCGCGGGCAAACCGATTCTCGATACCTGCCCCGCCATCCACGCGGCCGACGACGAATGTGCGACTCTTGTTCTGCACTGCACCGATCCTGCGACTGCGCTGAAGTATGATCTCTACTACACCGTCATGCGCGACTACCCCGCGGTCTGCCGCCGTACGGTTATCAAAAATACATCAAAAAACACCTCCGCGACGCTTCTCCGTGCCTACAGTGCCTCCCTCGACTTCACCACCGTCGACCCGCAGGCGGAACTCGTCCACCTCTGGGGTACGTGGGGACGTGAACGCCACATGGAACGCACCCCGCTTCTCCACGGCAGTATGTCCGTGAACAGCCGACGCGGCGCGTCCAGCCACTACCATAACCCCTTCGCCGCTCTCGTCACCAGCAAAACCACCGAGGAATCCGGTATGGCGGTCGGGATGTCTCTGATCTATTCCGGCAATTTTGACATTACCGCCGACGTCGACGCGTTCGGTCTGACCCGCCTCATGGCCGGCATCTCCCCGGACGGTTTCGAATGGCACCTCGATCCCGGTGCGGAATTCGTCACTCCCGAAGCAGTGATCGTTCTCTCCGGCGAAGGTCTCGGAAAGATGTCCCGCGTTTATCATAAGCTGTACCGCAAGCACCTCTGCCGCGGCGAATGGGCGGACAGGGAACGTCCGATCCTCGTCAACAACTGGGAAGCGACCTACTTCAACTTCGACGACGAAAAGCTCGTCGCCATCGCGGAAGACGCGGCAAAGTGCGGCATCGAAATGCTCGTCATGGACGACGGCTGGTTCGGCATCCGCAATGACGACAGAAGCTCCCTCGGCGACTGGTTCGTCAACGAGGACAAAATCCGCTGCGGTCTCGGCAAACTTGTGGAAAAAGTCAACGCACTCGGGCTGAAGTTCGGTATCTGGTTCGAACCCGAAATGATCTCCCCCGTCAGCAAGCTCTACGAAGCACATCCCGAATGGGCACTGAAAACCACCGGACGTCCGATGTCCATTTCGAGAAGCCAGTACGTCCTCGACATGACCCGCGAAGACGTGCGCGACTACCTCTTTGACACCATTTCCGGCGTCCTTTCCTCTGCAAACATCGAATACGTCAAGTGGGACTTCAACCGCAACCTTACCGAAGCGGGCAGCGCCCTTCTTCCCGCAGAACGCGGCGGCGAAATCTTCCACCGCTACGTTCTCGGTCTGTATGACCTGCTCGAACGCCTGACCTCCGCGTTCCCGCACATTCTCCTCGAAGGCTGCTCCAGCGGCGGCGGACGTTTTGACCCCGCAATGCTGTACTATTCGCCCCAGTTCTGGACGAGCGACGACACCGACGCCATGGAACGTCTCGACATCCAGCTCGGCACCTCCTTCGTGTACCCGGCATCCTCGATGAGCTGCCACGTTTCCGCATCCCCGAACCATCAGACCGGACGTGTGACCTCGTTCGTCACCCGCGGCAATGTCGCAATGGCAGGCGCATTCGGCTACGAACTCGACCTCACCAAGCTCACGGACGATGAAAAAGACCTCATCCGCAAGCAGACCGCCGACTATCACCGCTACTACGACATCATCAACCGCGGCGACCTCTACCGCCTGATCCTCCCGACCGACAATTACAACGGCAAGACCGGCAAGTGCGCATCGTGGATGTACGTTTCGGAAGACAAGAGCGAAGCCCTGTTCACGTTCGTTGTCATCCGCACATCCGTTCATCCGGTATACTTCGTCAAACTCCGCGGTCTCGACCCGAACGCAATTTATGTTGACCAGACCACCGGTAAGGAATACCACGGCGACACGCTCATGAACGCCGGTCTCAACCTCACGAAAAATTACCGTGACGGCGACTCGGTTGTGATTCACCTCATTAAGAAATAAACTACACCCTTCCGCAAAACTTAATATCTCCTTCCCAGACTGAAGCTTTTTGAAAGTGGTTTGGGGAAAACTTATTCTCGAAAAAGTTTTCCCCAAGAAACTACAATTGATATACACGA
>JBGVOJ010000069.1:0-5098 GCA_045126415.1 Eubacteriales bacterium
CTTGAACTTGAAGTCTTCGTTTGCGTACTGGTCCCACCATTCGCGGGAGAGGTCGAGATTTTCGATGGCGTTCATGTCGCGGAGAAGACCTGCGACGAGGGCGTTGCAGGCACTGTATGCGGAGAGTTCAACGAGGTCGTAGTCATTGGTGCCTGCCTGAACGGAGTTGGAAAGGGGAGTGTGACCCGCGCGGTTGTCGGCGGAAACGATGGTGGGAGTGATGGTCACGTTGGCGTTGTCGGAGACGGTAGCCATACGTTCATACTTCGCGTCGTTGATCGGTTCGCCGGTGATTTCTTCCGCGTTCCAGTCATTGTAGATGGTGTTGTGTACGAAGATGTTGAAGTTGTAGCCCTCGTAGTCCGCGGTGCCGAGGCCGGAGTCGAGGCGTGCGTTGGGATCTGCGGTTTCTTCCGCTACGGTTTCGCCGTCCGCGGTGGGAGCGGAAGCCGCGTCGGTGGTTTCGTCGCTGGTCGCGTCAGAGCAGGAGAGAAGGGTGCTGCCTGCCATGAGGAGGACGAGCATGAGTGCAATGATTTTTTTCATGTGGATAGAATCCTTTCATAAAATAATGTGCAGTGGAAAAGGGGATCAGTCTTTCAGCGAGATGTTGTCCTTGCTGTAATTGACGATGGGGAGTTTGTGTTCGGTCGACGGCGAAGCCGGCGTACCGAGGACGAGATTGTCTCCGTCCCAACCCACCTGCTGTGTCCAGACACTGCGTCCGCCCCAGCCGGAGCCGGAAACGAGATTCGCATGGTAGACAATCCACAGGGAATCATCTGCCGCCGTGGTGAACGAGCAGTGACCGGGACCGAAGACGTCATCCGTCTTTTCGAAAATGGCTTCCTTCGACTTCGTCCAGTTGTCCGCGTCGAGGATATCGCCCTCGCCGGAGAAGGTCAGAATGCCGAGACAGTAGAAATCGCTCCAGCTTCCGCTTCCGGAATAAACGATATGCACGGTTTCGCCGGACGGTGCGACAAGCGCGACGGGACCTTCATTGATGGAAGGAGTGCCGCCGAGCTTTTCGAAGCGGAACTGCGGACGGGAGAGTTCGACGCGTTCGCTGTCGATCGTCCACGGGTCGGACATATGCGCGATGTAGATGTTCTGCGCGACGTTGACGTCGCCTTCCCAGCCGGACCAGATGAAGTAGCATTCACCCTTGTACTGGAGAATGGTGCCGTCGATCGCCCATTTGTCGGTGCTGTCGGTGATCTTTCCCTTCATTTCGTACCGGTCGGTCGGATCGTCGCCGGTGCATTCGAGGACGTACATCCGGTGATTGTAGTTGTCACCGTCGTCCGCCGCAACGTAGATGTACCACTTGCCGTTAATCTTGTGCAGCTCGGGTGCCCAGTATTCCGCGGAATACATGGTGCCTTCGGGAGCCGTGTAGACCTTGGTGCCGCCTTCGCTGGTGATCTTGTCGAGGGATTCGATTTTGTTCACGCACACGCCGTTGCCGCCGGAGTAGCAGTAGTAGTAATCGTCACCGTCGCGGATGACCCACGGGTCGGCGCCGCTTCCGAGAACGGGGTTCTTGAAGGTGCGGTAGGTATAGTTGGTTTCAGCTTCGTAAATTTCCATAAAGTCACCGGAAAGAGTCAGTCCCGTATCGGTCAGCTTATCCGCAAGGACTTCCGCCGCGAGTTTTGTCAGTTCGGGGGTATAGCCCACGGCGCAGAGACGTTCCTCAATGACCGCGAGGATGAATTCCCCCTCACCGATCCTTGAATATGCCTCGGCGGACGCCGCGCGGTTGGTCATGCCGATCAGGATTTCGGTCGGATTTGCGTTGGGGTCGTCCCCTTTTTTGACAAAGTCGGTCTCAAAGTCCAGCCTGACACCGCAGGTGTCGTTCACTGAATGAAAGAACGTCTGCGCGGCATCCAGTTCCTCTTCCGCGGATTCCTCCGGACGGATGAGCCGGTATTCCGTGAAATTCAGCGCCGTATCGGACGCGGTTTGTGTCACGGCTGCCTCCGGAACGTCCGTTTCGGGAGCATCCGTTTCCGTACCGCAGGAAGCGAAGGTCAGAACCGACAGTGCAAGAAGGCAGGGGATGAGAAAAAGATACTTGATGTTCACTTCGGGTACTCCTGTGCGGTGTGCGTCGGACCGAAGATTTCGAGACGATCCGTACCGGAATCGGTCGGAGCGAATCGTGCGCGGTCGATGCAGATTTTTCTCGGGTGTACTTCCGAGGTGGTGTTGTGAACGTGGTAGACGATGAACAGCTCACTGCCGTCCGGGGACGTGGTGAAACTGTGGTGACCGGGGCCGTAGAGTTTTTCCGTCCGGCTGAGGATCGGGTTGCCGTCGTAGCGGGTGTACGGACCGAGCGGTTTGTCGGAGGTTGCATAGCCGACCGCGTAATCCGGGGACTCATAGCCGGTGCCGGAGTAAGTGAGATAATAGGTGCCGTTGTGCTTGAGGATGAACGGCCCTTCCGTGACATCTCCGTCGATTTTTTCCCACGCTTCCTTCGGCTTCAGCAGCTGTACTTCCGTTCCTTCGCGGACGGTGACGATGTCGTCTTCGAGTTCGCAGCCGTAGATCCCGTATTCGTGACCGTCACGCCAGCTGACGTAATAGAGATACGCCTGTCCGTCGTCGTCGATGAAGACATGCCCGTCGATGGATTTGTCGAACAGCCACGTTTTTTCGGGGATGAACGGTCCCATCGGGCTGTCCGCCACCGCGAAGCCGATGCGCTCGTCCGCGGTCATGATCATGTAGAACTTTCCGTTGTGTTCGATGACCTCGGGCGCCCAGTAGTAACCGGATTTCGAGATGTCCCATGCCATATCGCAGCAGAGGCCTTCGTTTTTCCAGTTCACCATATCGTCGGACGTGTAGACATAATAGCCGATCGGTGCGGAGGTGGAGTAGCAGTAATACTTTCCCTCGTAAAAGAGTACACCGGGGTCTGCCGCCTGCGCGTCGCCGAAGACGGGATTTTTGTACGTACTGCCGCTCGTTTCCGGGGCTTCGTACGCCGTGACGGTGAGGTTGTCGAACGTGACGCCCTGTCCGTTGTCCGCCACACCGATGCCGGTGCCGCGGCAGGAGTTCAGCACGAATTCGAATTCCGGCCACGGTTCCACGCCGTCCGCGTCATCGAGATAATACAGACGGAAGGTGTTTCCTTCGCGTTCCGCACGCAGACGCAGGGGCGTTCCGCGCTTGTAGTCCTCGATGGAGGCACGTCCGAGTTCGCTGAGGATCATGCCGGTCGAGGAGGAACCGCCCGCTTCGTACAGATAAATCTTCCGGTCGCGGATCATCAGCGCGTAGCCTTCGTATCCGCCGGTCGTGTCAGACGCCGACGCGCGGAAGAGAAGACCGCCCGACGCATACAGCGAATCGAGCGTGACCTCCACTTCGGCGGCAAAGTCGCCGTCGAGCAGGGGATCCTCATAAAACGCACCGGAGAAAACCTGATCGAAATTGGTGGGTGCACATACGGCGGCGGTGATCTTTGTACCGTCGAACGTGTAGTTCGCACCGGACCATGTGTACTTGTTTTCCGTCACATCCGCGGTTTCCGTGACCGTTTCCGGCGGAATTTCCGCAGGAGTGCCGCATCCGGAAAGCAGGGAAGCGGCGGTGAGCAGGACGGAAAACAGACAGAGAAACGATGTTTTTATGCTCATCTTAATAATTAAAAAATAACTGAAAAAGGACAATAAATGCGACATTCCGGCGGATGTCGTAACCGATAGCCGCCGGATGTCATAAGGAAAGTGTTTTTTTAGGGGAGACTTATCTCTTCTTGGAGAGAGCGTAGCCAGCTGCGGAGATTGCTGCAACAACTGCTGCGATTACGCCGAAGTCGAAGGTCTGAGCTGCTTCTTCAACAACTTCTTCTTCTACGGTTTCTTCAACAACAACTTCTTCTACAACTACTTCTTCAACAACGGGTTCTTCTACGACTACTTCTTCAACAACAGGTTCTTCAACAACAACTTCTTCAACTACCGGTTCTTCGACAACGGGTTCTTCAACAACCGGAGCTTCTTCTGCAGGAACTTCTACATCCTTGGTGGATTCGTAGAGAGCCTTTACTTCGTCAGCGGAGAGAATCTTGTTGTAAACGGTGAAGTCGTCGATGCAGCCTTCGTAGTCACCGTACTTCCACCAGTCGCAGAGCCAGGAACCGAGACGTACGGAGTATACGAATTCGGTTTCGAGCATGAGGTTGATCATAGCGGAGAGGTCGGTAGCGTTGCCGTTTGCGAACGGATGGTCGGAGAAGAGTTCGCCGTCAACGTAGAGGTCGATGTGGTCTTCGTTGTAAACAACGGAGATGAACTGCCAGGTGTCGGTTTCGGTCATGTTCATGCCGCCGCCTACGTTTGCCGGGTCAGTCCAGATACGGGGAGAAATGCCGAGGGAGGTATCGTTACCGTCGGTGTTGATCGCGGATTCGAGAGAAGTGGTGAGTGCGATGTAACCGATGTTTGCGATGTCAAGGGAGAAGATCGGAGCGGTACCGTGGAGAGTATCGCTGTCCGCGGTCTTGATCCACATGTTGATGGACATACCGTTTTCCCAGTTGGTGTTTTCGAAGATGTCCGTCTTGAGGAGACCGTAGCTTGCGCCGGTCTGGCTGGTGCCGACACCGTTGATCTGGAGAACGTTGCCGCGTTCGCTGTCCTTAACGATTTCAGCGTTTACGAGTTCAACATCACCTGCGCCGTTGGCGAAGTCGATGGTGAGAACGGGTTCGCCTTCTGCGGTAGCTGCTGCTGCGGGAGCTGCTGCTTCGGCGGGAGCTGCTGCAGCGCCTGCACCGGTCTTGGTGTTGGCGTCGGTACGGGTGGTGTTCGCCTTGTATTCTTCTTCAGTACCGAAGAACATCCATGCGGTATTCTTTGCTTCGAGACCGAGTTCGAGCTTGCCGCCGAATACTTCGCGGATTGCCGCTACGGTGTCAGCGATGGAAAGGCCGGTCATCTGGGATACGAGACGTACGGTTACGTCGGAGGAGATCATGCCCATCGGAAGGGTTTCGTATTCAACGGACATGTTGGTTACCTGGTAAGTACCGGTGGTAACGTTACCTTCTTCGTCGATGAGTTCTTCATCG
>JBGVOJ010000070.1:0-3534 GCA_045126415.1 Eubacteriales bacterium
GCTCCATCGAGCCGACGCTGACAACGTCAAATTCCTTGCCGTTATTCATAAATCTTATTCTGTCGCCCGCTTTGAGTCTTCCCTGCTTTATACGGATGTAAACGACAACGCCGAGGTAGCTGTTGTAAACGGAGTCGAAAATCAGGCACTGGAGCGGCGCATCGGCGTCACCTTCCGGTGCGGGAACGTCGCGGATGATCGCGTCGATGACATCCTTGATGTTCAGACCGGTTTTCGCGGAAACGACGGGAGCCATGTCGGCGGGAATGCCGATGACATCTTCGATTTCCTGCTTGCAGCGGTCGGGCATCGCGGACGGCAGGTCGATCTTGTTGATGACGGGGACGATTTCAAGGTTTGCGTCCACGGCGAGGTAGGCGTTGGCAAGGGTCTGTGCTTCGATGCCCTGCGTCGCGTCGACGACGAGGAGCGCACCTTCGCACGCGTTAAGCGAGCGGGATACTTCGTAGTTGAAGTCGACGTGGCCGGGGGTGTCGATCATGTTGAGGGCGTACTGTTCGCCGTCGGGAGCGGTGTAGTCGATGCGGACGGCACGTGCCTTGATGGTGATGCCGCGTTCGCGTTCGAGATCCATGTTGTCGAGGAGACGGTCTTCCATTTCACGCTCGGAAACGGTATTGGAAAACTCCAGAATACGGTCGGCAAGGGTGGACTTGCCGTGGTCTATATGGGCGATAATCGAGAAATTTCGAATATGCTTCTGCTTTTCGGTAAGAGACATAATGACTCCTTGGTTTTGGAAAAATCTTATCATTATATTATAACAGATAAAGGGAGGGAAAATCAAGTATTAATGAGTAAATCAACAAAATATACGAACTGCAAGGGCTGAGCATATCAAGTGTTCCACTTGACAAACAGCAGAGTTTCTCTTATAATGAAACAAAAAACGAAACGAGGAATCGCCGATGAAAACAACATTTACTCCCGATTACCGGAATATCGAGAAGGCGGCGCGGAATATCGAGGCTCCACGTCTGCCGCTGTACGAGCATATCATCTGCACGGACATCATGGAAGAGATCATGAACGACCGTTTCGGCGGGCTGTGGGGCGGCGATCACGCGGACAAGGTCGAGTTTTTCCGCCGTACCTGCAATTTCTGGAAAACCATGGGATACGATACCATTTCGTTCGAATGCTGCATCGGCGGAGTGTATCCCGGATCCGGAGCGCTCGGCGGACATATTCCGTGCGTGATTCAGACGTATGAGGATTTCGAAAAATATCCGTGGGACGAGATTTCCGACCGGTATTTTGAACGGATGAGCGATAATTTCCAATGTCTGCGCGAGGCACTTCCTGCGGGAATGAAGGCGGTCGGCGGCGTCGGAAACGGCGTGTTCGAGTGTGTGCAGGATCTGACAGGGTATATGTCCCTCTGCTACATCCGCGAGGACGATCCGGAGCTGTACGCGGGACTGTTCCGCAAGACCGGCGAGGTCGCTGCGAAAATCTGGGAACGCTTCCTGCGGGAATATTCCGATATCTTCTGTGTCATGCGCTTCGGCGACGATCTCGGCTTCAAATCGACGACCCTTCTGCCGCCCGACGATATCCGCACGCACATCATCCCGCAGTACAAGCGGATCATCGACCTCGTTCACGCGGCGGGCAAACCGTTTCTGCTGCATTCCTGCGGCTGTATTTTCAACGTGATGGACGACCTCATCGCGGCGGGCATCGACGCGAAGCATTCGAATGAGGATCAGATTGCGCCGTTCCCGGAATGGGTGGAACGCTACGGTGATAAAATCGGCAATTTCGGCGGCATCGACACCGACGCGGTCTGCCGGCTCGACCGGCAGGAAATGCGCGAATACATCGGCGACGTAGTGAAGCAGTGCCACGGTCACGGCGGATTTGCGTTCGGCTCGGGGAATTCCATCCCGAAGTATGTCCCGGCGGAAGGATATCTGACGATGGTCGAAACCGTCCGTGAACTGCGGGGAGAGTGAGAAAAACAGCAAAAAAACGAGTCTTTGATGAGACTCGTTTTTTGGATTTCTGACGTTATTGTTTCAGATACTGCTCTTTGGTGATGCAGCAGCAGACTTCTCCGTGAGGTGTAATGCCTTCCCGTGAAAAACGCTCCACGGTATCAGTGACCGACATTGCGGATTTTTCCAGAACCCGTCCGGATTTTGTATTCTCGATCCGATGGTAGGCTTCGAGTTTCCGGAAATCGGTATTGCGAAAGGTGAATTCCATCAATCCTGCGAGGGCTTCCCCTGCATAGCCGTTTCCCCAGAACGCTGCGCCGATGCAGTATTCGATTTCGGCGGTACGACAGTCGGAATACACTTTGCAGAACGCGATCTGACCGATCACTTCCGCATCGGATTTCCGGACGATTGCCCAGCGGTAAACATCCGGTTTTCGGTAATTGTCAAGGTACCGCGTCAGAAGCTCCCGAACCTGCGGGATGGAGGAGTATACCGGTTCGCCGTATTCCGGCTGGACGCGCGGGTCGGATGCCCAGTTCCGGAACATGACTTCACAATCCTCCGGAAGAAACCGGCGGCAGAGAAGGCGAGCCGTCTCAAAAGGCTGTGTGCCGATGTGCTGCATAATCCTTACCTCGTCACAAGGAAATAGAGGATTACCGCCGCGCCCAGCACGATCCGGTACCAGCCAAAGACCTCAAAGCTGTGCCGTCTGACAAATCCCACGAGGAATTTCAGCGAAACGAGCGATACCACGAACGCCGTCACGATCCCGACGATCATCGTCATAACTTCCACGCCGGTGAACGCGACCGCGCCGTCCAGTATGTATTTCGCGATTTTCAAGAGACTTGCGCCCAGCATCACCGGAAGCGCGAGGAAAAACGAGAATTCCGCCGCCGCTGTCCGCGATACGCCCACGCACATCGAACCGATGATCGTCGAACCCGACCGCGACGTGCCGGGAATCAGCGAGAGCATCTGGAAACAGCCGATTTTGAACGCCGTCATTTTCGTCAGTCCTTCGGCTTCCGTCACACGGTAGACTTTGTTTTTGTTCCGCCGCTCGATCACGATGAATACGATACCGTACAGAATCAGCGTTGCCGCAACGACCACGTAGTTGTAAAGGTATTCGTCCAGCAAATCGTCGAACAGAATCCCGACAACCCCTGCGGGAACCGCCGCAATCACGATCTTCAGCCAGAGCTGCCATGTTTCCTGTTTTTCATTCACGGTTTTCGACGGATTCCACGGGTTCAGCCGCCCGAAATACATGACAACGACCGCCAGAATCGAGCCGAGCTGGATCACCACGCGGAACATTTCCATGAATTCCGGCGACACGTTCAGCTTCACGAACTCGTCGAACAGGATCATGTGCCCCGTACTCGAAATCGGCAGCCATTCCGTGATCCCCTGCTCAACCCCGATGAAAAACGCCTTTAAAATTTCAAAGATAAACTCCATAAAATCTGCACCCAACTTTGTCTCGAGAATAGTATAAAAGTTTTTGAAGAGGGGGTTGGGGGGGGGCCTTTTAGAAAAAAAAACAACCCCACAAAAA
>JBGVOJ010000071.1:0-2623 GCA_045126415.1 Eubacteriales bacterium
TGATTCCTCCGGAACATGAATTTTCTTTTCCTTCCGGACACACTCTGGCATCGTTCGAAGGGGCTGTTTCGTTGTTTCTCTATCATAAAAAATCCGGGATCACGGCACTGATCCTTGCGTCATTGATTGCTTTCTCCCGTCTGTACCTGATGGTACATTATCCGATCGATGTAATTGTGGGAACAATTCTCGGCAGTGCTTTTGCTTTTGCCGCCTATAAAATCACGGAACAGATTGCAATAAAAGCAAACGGAAACCTCTGATTTAAAACTCAGAGAGTTCCCCTGCCTTCAATATTCGGACAAACCAAGGAATAACATCCCTTCGGATTCATATAATGGAATGAAACCAAATCCCGGAGGAATCATTTCATGGATCCGAATTACGATTATCGTGAACGCTGTGTATATCTTGCGGAATATATCCTCGAAAATAACTGTACGGTTCGTACGGCAGCCGCATGGTTCGGAGTCAGCAAATCAACCGTTCATAAAGATATTACCGAACGCCTTCGCAGGATCAGTCCATCTTTGTATTTCTCAGTCAAACAGGTGCTGGAAAAAAACAAAGCCGAGCGTCATCTGCGCGGAGGCGAAGCAACACGAGTCAAATATTTACATAGTACAAAAAACAGAATATAAAATCCAGAAAGGAAAAATTTATGGAACTTTTCAAAAAAGCGGACTGGATCTGGCTGGAAGGCTATGATACGGTCAACGTTTACGTCACGTTTTATGATAAATGGAACGTGCAGAAAACAGACAGTACTTATAAGCTGTATCTCTCTGTAGATACCAACTACGCCCTCTATATCAACGGTACACAAGCCGCTACAGGGCAGTATGCAGACTACCCGTTCGACAAGGTTTACGATGAACTTGACATTACCGAATACCTGCAGGACGGTGAAAACAGCATTGTAATTGACTGCTGGCATCAGGGAGATAATACCTCCACAGTGCGCGGAGAAAAAGCAGGTCTGATCTATGTTCTTGCCAGAGATAATGAAATTCTCGCTAAAAGTTCGGATGCGGTACTGGCTGCACCGAATTTCCGTTATACTATGGGACCGCAGGTAGAAAACGTCTCCGGTCAGCTTGGCCGCACCTTCTATTATGACAGTACCCGTGAACTCCCGGCTGCAGTTCCGTGTGTAACCACGGATAAACCGCTCCCTCAGAGAGTGCGTCCGATCAAAAAACTTGTGATCGGTGAGGATGAACCGGCATATCTTACGGTTCGGGGTACCTTTACGGAAGAAAAAGGGAAGACCATCGGGCAGATAATGCAGTATGCTTCGCTCGCATTTGAAGACCCGAATGTCCGTACACGTCTTCCGAACAAAGACGGCGTGACTCTCGATTTCGGCGGAAAAGGCGACGGTGTTTATGCTGTAATCGATACCGGACGTGAAAACGCAGGTTTTCTTTCCCTCGATGTTGAAGTTCCCGCTGATACAAAGATTCTTATCGGATGGGGCGAACATCTGGATGATATGCGTGTCCGTGCATATGTCGGCGGACGCAACTTCTGCGCATGCTACACCGCGCATGCCGGACGCAACACCTTTGTAAATCCCTTCCGGCGTCTGGGCTTGCGTTATATGCAGCTCCATATTTATGCGCCGTCCGCAAAAATTTATTATGCCGGCATCCGCACAACCGATTATCCGGTTTCTCACGATGTTGTCTTTACCTGCGCTGACCAGCTCCATACAAAAATCCATGAAGTCTGCAAGCGCACGCTTCTCATGTCCATCCATGAACATTACGAAGACTGTCCGTGGCGTGAACAGGCCCTTTATTCCATGGACTCCCGAAATCAGATGCTCTGCGGCTATTATGTTTTCAAGGAATTTGATTTTGCGAAAGCAGCAATCCGCCTGATGGCACAGTCCATCCGTGAAGACAATATGCTGGAACTCTGTTCGCCCGCCAGAGTGTCGATTACAATTCCGGCGTTCACAGCCAACTTCCTCACACAGGTGTACGAATATCTGCAGTATTCCGGCGACAAGGAATTTGCCGCGGAAATGCTTCCGTATATGAAACGCATTGCGGACGGATTCCTGCGCCGTGCGGACAACGACAAGGGGCTGATACAATGCTTCACGGAAGAACGGTACTGGAACTTCTATGAATGGCAGGACGGCCTGTCCGGCTCCATTTCCGGCAGTGTCAGTGAAGATAATATCACATACGATGCACCTCTCTGCGGTTTTGTTTCTTTCGGCCTCCGTTCTCTCGCCAATATCTGCGAATCTCTTGGCGATGATGCTTCCGAATATTACCGGAGTGCGCACATCCGTCTGAATACAGCCATTAACGAACACTTCTGGGACGAAGAACGCGGTGCTTATGCTTCCTTCATCAACAAAAAAGGGGAAAAGTTCCATTATGCCGAACTGACCAACTCCCTCATCGTTTATGCGGATGCAGCACAGGGCGAACGTCTTGATAAGGTTCTGGAACAGCTCCGGAGTGAACGTCTGATTTATGTCACGCTCAGCCACAGTATTTTCAAGTACGATGCTCTCATGCGGAAACCGGAGCGTTATGCACGTTATGTCTTCGCAGACATCGCACGTCAGTGGGGACATATGCTGTACAACAACGCAACGACA
>JBGVOJ010000072.1:0-5955 GCA_045126415.1 Eubacteriales bacterium
GAGTGTGAGGTGATGCCGTAGCGGTCGTTTTCGTCCCAGATGCCATTGCCGTCCACGTCGTTCGCGGCAAGCTGCATGTTGGACTGCATTTTATCAAGCGTCCATGTACCTTCGAGAACGGTTCCGTAATGGTCTTCCAGATTCAGGTCGGTGGACATCGCCTTGTTGTAGAGAAGGACGTTGACGCTGTCATAAGTGGACAGGTTGTGGTCGCCGAAGGCAAAGTAGAGTTTGCCGCGGATGGACATATCCTCGTGAATGGACTGCGACCAGTATTCGCGGGTCACGTCAATGTACGGCAGGGTGGTCACAGGGATGGCGTAGCCTTCCTGCGCGAGCGTGTAGCCGGACCAGTCAACAAGAATATACTGGTCAAAGGCGTCGTCACCGGCCATAATCAGATTCTTGGTTTCCTGCACCAGCCCGCCGTGCGCGTCCGGGTTGCCGACGGTTTCCTCAAACTTGAAGTTGAGGTCCTGCATCAGCTTCTGGTCGCGGTTATAGATGGCGTCGTTCAGGTTGTCGCCGTTCTGTTCGAACGCAACAATGGTATCGTAATAGGACGTGCTGTCGAGGTTGTGGATACGGTAGGATGCGCCCGCAAAGTCGAGATCGTCCGGAAGCGCGGTTTTGACTGCGGTGTCTTCCGGTTCGGTTTCCACTGCTTCTGCAGAAGATACATTCGGTGCGGCAGCTTCACCGGCGGTTTCGCTGTTGTCAGCACATGCAACAGTCTGCATGAGAAGCAGCAGCGCCAGAAGCATGGTGATGATTCTCTTTTTCATTGGTAATTCCTTTCAGATTATATCTTATATTGGTATTGTTTGATTGTGTTTTTTTCATTTTAATACAATATACAGAATTTGTCAAGCGCATTTCATAACTCGGTAGATTTATCTATCGCGTATAGGGCAATTTCTGCGATGGATTTCACAGCAGTATTTCTCTCTGCCCCAAACCATAACAGTTTGATCGAACGGTATGTTCCCGAAAGAGCTTTATATACAGTACGGAAACCAGCGGCTTCACGGATTTCCGCTTCCTGCAGTTCGGTATCAGCAAGAATATCCCAGTCTCTGCCGTCCCGGGATGCCACAATGCGGTAAGCCGGAAGTTCCGCATTCTTTCCGAGCGTGATCTCTATCCCGCAGAGCGGTTTTGCTTCCGTAAGATCCATCTGAATGGTCTGCGTTGCGATCGGGGCAAACGGAATCCATTCGGTGGAAAGATCGTCGTCGCTGAGCGCCTCGACGGAATTGAATCCCTCTCCGGATGCGGTATAGATGTAGCTGCCCGAACAGGTTATGCGGGGGTGCTGGCGTGTACCGCGGCTGGAAATGTCGGCAGAATCCGCGGGATCCTTTTTGACAGGTCCCTGTTCTGTTTTGTATTCGCCGAGGTCTGTACGGCTCGTGACGAGAAGTGCCCAGTCGGCAGCCGTGGGTTTTTGCGGAACGGCATATTCCCCGTTTGCCGGAACGATATTCTGCTCGATTTCGATAAACTTTCCGGTGAGCGGATTGTACCATTTTGCAGCATAGGTTTCCGTAGGATTCAGACCTTTCAGCGTGCCGGTGGTATGATCGTGATTGCAGAAATAAGCAGCATAGGTTCTGCAATCTTCGGTGGAAGAAATCAGTTTGCTTTCTTCTGTCAGATCGGAATATGCAGGATTGCTGAAGCGCGGAATCAGGTTACTGAAGTCCGCATAACGGAAGAAGTTTGCCAGATGGGTCATTTCAAAGGAACCTGGTTTGTCGATCCCCATATACCACGGCTCATAACTGTATGAACCCAGCCAGCCGGTATTTCCGGCTGTGGAATAGCAGTTTGCCCATACGCCGGTCACGCCGTAGGTAAAGCCGTAGCTTCCCAGCAGATTGGCACGCCATGCCGCGATGCGGGAACCGGCGTACCCGTTGAATCCGCCGCAGGAGATGTCTTCGTAATTGGCTTCAGTTTCGATATACGGCTTCACTTTCCCGGAACGTGTATTGTTCCAGTAGGATTCGTACAGGTTTTTGGAAACAAAGGAAGGTCCATGGCCTGACTGAAGTGCATAGAATTCGTGCCAGTTATTGTTGTCCAAAGCCGCTACATAGGGATTATCTGCCGCCATTGGGAACTGGTGCGCTCCCTGCGGATGGTGATATCCGTCACCGGATTCCACGATTTCTGCAGAACGGAGCCACGGTTCGAACTGAGGATTGCCTGTGATCTCCTGCGCGGTGATCCAAACAACGGGATATGCGGCATAACGGGCGGTGAGATAGCGGGAAATATGTTCCAGTTCTTCGAGATTCATCGCGTTGACGGTACTGGAGTGAACTCCGAATCCCAGGGCAATAACCATGCCGTTATCCGCAAGACAATCAAACATTGTGTCAATCTTTTCCGTGAAAGTCCGGGGATTGATCTGCCGGTGGCGGACTGTCCACAGACTCGGCTCCGGTGTGATGCCGCGCTGTCCGCCGCCGTCGGATTCGGCACTGTCGAAATAGGTCTGATATACGGTGAAGCCTTTGGCAAGACGGTCGTTCAGTTCATGCAGAAACTGACTTCCGCAGGTACAGCCGGGATAGTTGCAGCGGGTCGTGGAGACATAGTTGGGAGCCTGCCAGTGGGTGTCTCCGAGCCAGTAGAACGGTGTCCCGTCGTCATAGGTGAAATACCGACCGTTGTCCGAAATCCGGACAAAGCCGTGTTTGTCAAGTTCGGTGCTGCCGGTATTTTCGACGGCGAGAACGGTTCCCTTCTGACCGTGAAGTCCGGTATTTTCGGGATCCGAACAGGTGATTTCATACGACCAGATACCTGTTTTTGTTGGAGCGAAACGGACACGGAATTCGTTTCCGCCGTTCCAGAAGCCGTAGAGGGCAATTCTTGTACCGTCTTCGTGGGTGAAAACGGCATCCAGTGTTACATCTCGGTAGGGATTGGCGTATTTCCTGCCGCTTGTCAGGAGAATGTCTGTCCGTTTCCAGATTTGTGCCTGATATTGATTTTTCATGAAAATCTTTCCTTTCGATAAACAAGTTATTTATATAATATACAAAATGAATGGAATTGTCAAGCAGAAGAAAAGCGGAATGTTTTTTAAAGAAGTCTTGACAAAATCCGATTCATAGGATATCATTGAAATAATAAAGATATTGAAAAAAACAAGGAGACTGAAAATGAAGTGCATTATCAATCCCACAAGAGAACGGTTCAAGCGGGATAAAATGATCTACGGTCATTTTATCGAACATTTTCACCGACAGATTTACGGCGGCGTGTACGATCCCGGAAATCCTCTGTCCGACGAAATGGGATTCCGAACGGATGTACTGGATGCCATGCGAAAAATCGAAGTTCCGATTCTCCGCTGGCCCGGAGGGTGCTTTGTATCGGCGTATCACTGGAAAAATGCGGTAGGACCGGAGCGTGTGCCGTATTTTGATAAAGCATGGCATGTGGAAGAACCCTGCACTTTTGGTACGGACGAATATATCGAACTGTGCCGCAAAATCGGATGCGAACCCTACATTTGCACGAATGCAGGAACCGGTGATGCCGAGGAAATGAGCGACTGGGTCGAATACTGCAATCTGGAGAAGGCTGGTCCGTACGCGAAACAGCGCATTGCCAATGGATATCCGGAACCGCACAAGGTAAAATACTGGAGTATCGGCAACGAAAACTGGGGCGGGCATGAGATCGGTGCAAAACCTTCCGGGGAATGGGGACGTCTGGTCAACGAATCCGCAAAGATGATGCAGCGTGTTGACCCGGAAATCGAACTTTCTGCTGCCGCTCTGACCGACCTTGACTGGAATCTCAGTGTTCTGCGTAGTGCCGGTCATCGTCTGAAGTGGATTTCCATTCACGAATACTGGGACGGAATTCAGCAGACCAATGCATTTTCCACTTATGAACAGTCGATGGCGTACACAGATTCCCTTGACCGCGGAATCAAAAAGGTACGTGGCTTGCTGGCGGCATTGGATATGGAAAATAATATCCGCATTGCTTTTGATGAATGGAATCTGCGCGGCTGGTATCATCCGGATTTCACGACCTTTGGACGCGGGCTCGACCGTCAGAAGGATATTCTGGATCCCCGGGATAAAAATGATGACAACAGCCAGTACACGATGGCGGATACCGTATTTGCCGCGTGCTTCCTCAACACCTGCAACCGGAATGCCGATATCGTCGGTATGGCGAATTTTGCGCCGATTGTCAATACCCGCGGATGTATTTATACCTACAAGGACGGCATCGTCCTGCGCGGCACATATTATGTGTTCTATATGTTTGTAAAACTGCTTGGTGACACGATTGTTGACCTCTGGGTGAAGGATAACGAAGTCCTGCATCTGACCGACCGCTGGGGACGGAAGCGTACCGTGGATGCGGTGGACGTTCTGGCAACCCTGCGGAACGACGGAATTGTGGCGGTTTCGGCGATTAATAAGGACGCGGAAGAAAGCAGAACGGTTTCGTTTACCGTGGATGGGGCGAAGAGATACCGTGTTCATACACTGAACGGTGAATCCACGGAAAGTTATAATGATATTGATGTGAACGGTATTACCCTGCGGACGGCGGAATGGATCGACTGTCAGGAAACCCTTGCCGTTGTACTGGAACCGCACAGCGTCAATGTCATTGAAATCGAACGATAAGTCAAAACAACCGTAATAATAATTCAGCAACAGGGAGGATTCCTATGATTCAACATTTCAAATTATCGGAAGGACTGTTTTCACGGTATGCAAGTCTGCTGTGCGATACCGTAATCCCCTTTCAGGAAGCGGTATTGAATGACCGTGTGGAAGGCGTTGCACCCAGCCATGCCATTGACAATTTCAGAAACGCTGCACACAAGCTCCGTACGGGCGAAAAGCCGGAAAACGGGGAGTTTTACGGCATGGTCTTTCAGGACAGCGATGTCGCCAAGTGGATCGAAGCGGCGGCATATTCGCTGGTCATCAAACCGGATCCGGAACTGAACGCGCGCATTGATGAACTTTGTGATCTGATCGCTGCCGCACAGGAAGAAGACGGTTATCTCGATACCTACTTTATTCTGAAACGTCCCGATAAGAAGTTTACTAATCTGCTGGAAGCACATGAACTGTACTGTGCCGGACATATGATGGAAGCGGCGGTAGGTCTGTACGAAGCAACCGGAAACCGCAAGCTCCTTGATGTCATGCAGAAGAACGCGGATCTTCTGTATAAACACTTCATCGTTGACGGTGCGGAAGGTTATCCAGGACATCCGGAAGTGGAACTTGCACTCATGCGGTTGTGGCGTGCGTCCGGTGATGATAAGTACAAAGAACTGGCGGAGCATTTTGTGAATGTCCGCGGTGTGGATTCCGATTTCTATAAGAAGGAAGCAGAAAAACGTGACTGGCAGGTCTGGGGAAACAATCCCTCGAACAAGGAATATCAGCAGAGTCATCTTCCTGTCAGAGAACAGCCGGATGCGGTGGGACATTCTGTCCGTGCGGTCTATCTGTTCACCGCGATGGCTGATATTGCTTCGGTGACCAGAGAACCCGCGCTGACCGAGGCCTGCATGAGACTGTTTGACAGCATCACCAGACGCCGGATGTACATTACCGGCGGGATCGGCTCCACGGTTTACGGAGAAGCATTCTCCACGGATTACGATCTGCCCAATGATACGGTATATGCGGAGACCTGCGCATCCATCGGTCTTATTTTCTTCGCGTCGAAGATGCTGAAGCTGAAGCGTGACGGACGCTTTGCGGATGCCATCGAACGTGCGATCTACAATACGGTACTTGCCGGTATTGAACTGGACGGTACCAAGTTCTTCTATGTCAATCCGCTGGAAGTGATTCCGGGTGTATCCGGAGTGATCCCGACCCATCGGCACGCCCTGCCGCGCAGACCGGGCTGGTTCGGCTGTGCCTGCTGCCCGCCCAACGCGGCACG
>JBGVOJ010000073.1:0-2127 GCA_045126415.1 Eubacteriales bacterium
CGTTTGCAGTGGGTCACTTCGTGGGAAAGTGTTCCTACAAGTCCGTTTTCCGACAGGTCAATATCCGGCAGAACGATTCTGCGGCGGAGCAGTCCGAACGCAGCGGGACTGCTCAGTCCGGGAGACATCAGCAGGACAGGAGGACGGTACACTTCCTTCTTCTGGCAGACGGTTTCGTATACCAGCAGGGCTTCCGGATCCGCCGGTTTTGCTGAACGGCGGTACGGTGACCGGTTCCTGCGGAATGGGCGTGTAGCTCACAACCGGTATCTGAATCTGCACCGGCTCCGGTTCGGGTTCCACCGGGACTTCGATCAGTGCGGGCAGAATGCCGAAGCTGAGCGGGACAGCCAGACGGATCATCACCAGCGTCCAGAGGATGTAGCGGCATTTCGCGGTGAACTTCCCGCCGATGAGTTTCAGAAGGATCAGCATTAGGAGGATCAGCAGGGACATCCCAAGCGTGATCTCCGCGATGCCGAAGAGGAATTCCCGCATCACTTGCCTCCTTTGCGCTGTTTCAGCAGAGCGGACAGTTCCTCCAGATCGTTGTCGGTGAGTCCGTCCGCATTCAGCAGGGATGCGATCATGTTCTTTGCGGAACCGCCGAAGAACCGCTTCATGAGGTTCTTCTCTTCCCCTTTCCGGTATTCCTCCTCGGTGATGAGCGGGGTGAACAAGTGCTTGAAGCCGCTTTTGTCACAGGAGACAAAGCCCCTCTCGCCCAGCCGGTCGAGCAGAACATGGACGGTCGCGGTCTTCCATCCGTGGGCATCTGCGAGGAGTTTTGTGATCTCACTGACCGTCATGGGCGGCGTGTGATGCCACAGGGTCAGCATAATTTCAAGTTCCGCTTCCGGTAAATGTTCGATTGTTTTCATAAGATACCTCCGAAGACATTCGTCTATGGTTATAGTATAGCACAATCAAAGACGGTTGTCAACGGTTTGGACGAGATAAGGGTAAATTCATAAACATTATCTCACCCCGCAAACGCCAGTGCACCGGGTGATTCCGGATCGAACCGATGGAAGAACTGGTCGATACCGTTGTAGTGAACGATAACCTCACCGGTGTACTTGTCCACCAGAAAATCCCATACAAACGGAACCCGGTAGAATCGGTCGTTTTCCGAACCGATTTCCAGATGGGCAATCTTCCAGCGGAACATGATCTCATCCCCCGGATAAGGTGAGGATGCCGGTTCTTCTTCCAGCGGAACAAACGTGCCGAATCTGTTTTCATATGCCTGTGTCAGCTGCGTTTCCAGAATGTCCAATGCTTCCTCTTCTGACAGAACAGGCGCATTTTTCGGATACCTCCAGAAAACAAGATGAGGTTCGTTTGACAGATAATACGGTTCACCGAAGGGGTAATACAGCATCCGTTCACCGTTTTCGGCTGTGTAGGAATATGGACCGGTGTTGTATATGGCGTATTCCGCTCCCAGCAGCATTGCCGCATCTTCCGCCGTCACCCAGATACGCCATGTGGGACCTTCGCTGTGGTCGTCCGGCTGATCGTTCCGCAGTTCCAGAGTAAAATCAACATCAACTTCTTCCCCATTTACAAGTACCCGTTTTTCCGGATTCCAGAAAGTTACTTCATGTGTTTTTCCGTCGATATTCTTATGAAAGCTTGCTGCCCATTGTCCATCTTCAGGATTACTGAACCCACCCTCCAGACAATATCCGGCTTTTGGATACATGGTCAGCAGGACTGCCATCACATCAACCAGATAAGTACTGTCGTCCGTTTGCTTTGCGGGTAGTTCAGGAACACCGTCTTTATCCGTCAGCAGAGAGCCGTTGGCAAATACCGGAATATAAGGTTCCGTTCCGATCCACGGATAACTTTGTTCAAGACCTTCCTGCGAAAAATACCGTCCTTTCTCTTCATTTGTTTGAGATAAGGTGATCTGATGCAGGTTTCTCTGACTGTCATACCGGACATTTGCCTGCGTCAGATTTGTGAAGCGAACAGGTTCCGGAACGGTTTCCTGTACACAGGCAATCACGGAACCGGCGGTCACACACAGAAGCAAAATCACTGCCAGCCAACTGTACCCGCGTCTTTTTACCGATGCATCCATAATATTTTCAAACCTCACTTTCATCCTCCTTTTTC
>JBGVOJ010000074.1:0-3050 GCA_045126415.1 Eubacteriales bacterium
GTTCCTGCCGCGATATAGCCAAGCTGCGCAGTATAGTCCGACAGTTCAACATACGAACCGTCATCTGCCGGAAGCAGATACGTCAGTCCGTCATCACAGCTCAGATGGAGCGTGGCGTTTTCGATATCCACACTGCCGTCCACGTTGTTGTAAATGCGGAGCGTCGCTTCGTACAGCTCCTTCTTATACTGACCGTCTTCGCCGACAACCAGCTCCCCTTCAAGATCCAGGGAGATATTGAACTTCGCGTTTACAACATCCGCCGTGAAGTCTCCCACACCGTAGGTAACGCTGTGAGTGAAGGACGTCCCGCCGTCATAGGTCTTCTCTTCCCAGTAGAGTGCCGTTGCCGTATCCGCCGTACCGTATGTATTGAATCCGGTATCGAAGGAAAGATCGGTATCCGGCGTGCATTCCCATTTTGAGGACGCCAGATGATACCAGTGACCGACGATCATGTGGTCCGGTTCCGGATTATCAAGTCCTCCAAAGGTGATGTACGCTTCGCGTGTCGGTGCCTCGCAGCTGTCGAGATAACGCACATATGTCCCGGGATCACGGACACTGCCGTCCGCGTTTTTCGTAAAAAATTCCACTTCCCTGGAAATCGGCGCAAGCTCGCTCTGGACAAGAGTCACGGGAGCATCAATTTCTCCCAGCGCATTGTCGAGCATCACGCGGATGCCGATATCGTGTTTTTCTCCGGAATTGTTGTCGATATGATACGCCAGATGCACATTCCCCGTGAAAGACGTATTGTCCGTACGGGAAATCCGCGCTTCCTGCGTGATGGAGATCCCGTAAATCGTCCATGTCATGGAAATCGTATTGTTGACGGCATCCACCGTCGGTCCTTCCAAAGAAGAGGAAAGACCGAAGATGCCGTAATCCTGTCCGAAAATATAGTCTTTGCCATCGATACGCACCGTGGTAAACGATGTCTCGATGGAGTCGCCGTCGTACAGGAGATTCATGTTGTTGTCCGCCGCCTTCTGTGGATGTCCGTCCAGCGTGGAGATGGCAAAGAACCCGGTATCTTTATTGACGGAAAACTCCAGATAATCGTTGCTGATGCTCGTGGCAGATTGCTTCGACGCAGACGTTTCTGCGGAAACAACGGACGAAACGCTCGGGAGAAGCATCGCTGCCGTCAGAATGGATGATATAATTCGTTTGATTTTCCTCATTTCTGTATTCTCCTGCTCTTATTCACCCGTTTTTACATAAATCCGTACAACATACAGATCCTGATACAGCGTCCGGACATACAGGGTATACCAACCTTCCCCTTCACTGAAATCCAGCGGATACTGACCGTTTACAGCCGTCAGAACCGTACCGCGCGTTTTCATCTGTGCGCCGTTGTACTGTCCTTTGGCAAGACGAACGCTTGCCGGCAGATCGCCGTAATTCCGAACTTCTGCGGATGCCTTTCCGGTTGTTACATAGACATTGCCCGCCGCATCCGGAAGAACACTGTCCACAAATACGAGAATATCATCTTCCGCACACAGAATGACCTGTCTGGACAGTTCTGCCATGTTGCCGGCTTCATCCCATACTTTATAGTGAATCACATACGGAGACATGCGGTCAAAGGTGTTGTCTGCGATATTTTCCGGATCAAATCCGCCGTAATCGATGTAAGATTTCGCCGGTGTGATGGTAACCTGTTCGGTTCCGCTGTACGTATAGGCGGTAAATCCTTCGAGAGATGCCAGATCATAATCCGCTTCCTGTCCTTTGATCAGAACAAGATCTTCCGGATCGTTCAGGGAGATGTGGATATCCCGCTTCAGAATATTCGCAACTTTCACATTCACCTGACAGATATTGCCCGCCTTATCCGCAAGGTTGAAGGCATATACTCCGTTGGTCGTAAACACCTTACTGATCGACGTGGAATAGGTCGTGCTGCCGCTGCCGTAGAGAACGACCGGTTCCTCCGTGGTAATGGTGATCGTCACAGGCTGGTTGGTCAGATGTCCCGTAAGCTCTTCGTCTACCAGATACAGACCGTTTTCTTCCGTGACTGTTCCGGAGTCGGGGGTAAGCGTATCGAACTGTTCCCCGGTGAGATAGGAGAATTTCCATTTCACGCTGCTGACAACCGGCGCAATATCGTCGATGATGGTGACATTCGCCGTTGCCGATGCGGTATTGCCGGCGCTGTCCACAAAGTAGAAGGTATGCCTGCCGTTGGACGTTACATCCGCATAAGTCGTGTTCAGATAAATGTCATGACGGAAGAGGGTGTCGCAGATCTCAAGGAAATCCTCGTCATATTTATATTTTTCCGGTTCCGCATTATAGTTCTGCCAGAGCACGAGCAAATCTCCGCCGCATTCGTCCCAGACTGTATTGTCTGTAAAGGTGATCTCTTCCTCTGTACGGCGCAGCAGGAATACCTTTTCGGGAATATCATCGCCGTCACTGAGTGCCCGGAAGGAAACGCGCGCTCTGGTAACATCGATGATTCCGTACGCATCTTCCACTGCCGATACCGTTGTTTCGATCACAGGCGCAGTCTTGTCGATATTTGTGACAACGATATACGCCGTGGTTTCGTTACCGATTTCGTCCGAGCAGATGATTTCCAGTTCCCCATTGGAGGCAATATAGAAATCATTGTTGGAAACGATATAGTCCGCCGCAGGAATCGTACCGGAGACAACCTTTGAATTGATGCGTCTGCCGTCGTCCGACTTCAGGCTTACTCTGACCCCGGTGTTGGTAAGACCTTTGCTGTGATAGGTCGTTTCCACCTTCAGTTCCCCGACAACTGCGGAATTCGAGGACAACTGCTTTTCCGTTACATTGCCGAGCGCGTCAGCAACATGGAGGGTAAAGGTATCCGGATTGCGCGTTGTGAAAACATAGGTACCCGAGCGATCCGCTTCTTCCTCAAGGATGATATCCTCGCCGTCAGCTCCTGCACCGGGCAGATAGACTTTCGCAACCCCGGATCTCGCGTCGGTTGCCGTGATCGTGTAAATGATCTGCGCGACCAGACTGCCGGAGTTATTCTGTACCACCGAAACAGCCGGTGC
>JBGVOJ010000075.1:0-4587 GCA_045126415.1 Eubacteriales bacterium
AAGCTCGCTTTTTGCTTTTTGACGGCATCCTCGAAGGTATCCTTCACCTCATGGCCGTCCCAGTCGCCCGTATGAATATCAAGAAGCGCGACTTCAATGCCGTTCGCCGCGGGATGGACATGCACGGTATGACCCCTGTCCGGATCGCGTACGCCCACGCGCGTATCCATCAGGATGCGGTCGGCGTTGTAATGCAGGTAATCGATCGTCCGTCCGAACGTGGAAGGGAAATCATACTTCTGGCGCGGATACTGAAATTCGAAGCGGATGTGCATCTCCGGAGACTTCGAGCGCACGAGCACCACATCGGGGCGCGGATACGCAAATTCAATAGAACCCTTCTCGGTCTTCGCCTCGAGCCAGCCTTCGCGCATCACGCACTCGGTCACCTCCATGTCCTTGCCGCCGACGGACGGCACGAGACGGCAGAAGTTCTCCCGCCAACAGGTGCTGACATTGCGTATCCAGAGTCCTGAATGGGCATTGAAATGGTATTTGCCCTTCTCCTGAACGCTCACAGTCAGGAAAGAGCCGGGCACACTGTATGGGAAACCGGGATTGCCTACCTTTACAGGCTTGGCAAAGGCTGCGCATGTCGCGACCGCAGCGACAAGTGCCGTAAACGCGTATGAACGCATTTCACAGTTTTTTCTTCTCATTTTTCCTTCTCTTTTCTTTTTCTTCTTTTGGGTTGTTAAATACTTAATTGAAGTTCGAGTCACAAGTTCGAGTTCGAAAGCGGTAGATAAAATTCCATTCTCCCACTCCATCATCATTCGAACATGATCAGGGACACCGGACCGACAAGACCGCACTCACGGAATTGCGCGTTCGCACCAGGACCAGATTTCGTCCAAGTGGAACGCTCGGCTTCAGGGAGTTTGGCATCGGCCACAAGAGCGTTATACCATGTCGATACAACCTCAATGCGAACAGCCGCCTCCTTTCCGTCTTTCACAAACTCGGAGATATCGCACGAATACGGTTCACACCACAGGTCTGCAACCTTTTTACCGTTTATGTAGACCGTAGCCCAATCACGGACCCGTCCAAGGTGCAAAAACGCCTTCGTCCTTTCCCCGTGGATCTTTACGGCACCGGAGTAGATGCGGTTCGTCTCTCGCGGCTGATAATCGCGTTCCGCCTTGAGGGTCAGCCGCAGAGTCTCAACCGCAGAACCGCTTGCCGCAGAACCGGCAGACTTCACCTCACCTGTGACAGGGTTGTACAGCGAGACCGACGAATCCTTCACCCAGTAGAATGAGGACACCCCGTCATTGCCTACGACGAAGAAGACATCGGTGTCACCGTCATGTCGCTGATACCATCCCGCAACATCCGACGCATTCATCCCAAGGGATGCTTCGAGAGGCGACGGCCAATCAGGGGTGAAATCGCCACGGACAATGCGTGCGCCCTTCTTCTCCAACTCCCCGAATTTCGCCTCGGTCTCCGGCAAAAGGAACGTCCCCCGGGGAATCCAAAGAACACGGTAGCTCATGCCATCCGGGAAAACGATGCGCCCGTCCTTGACGGAGACACGCGTCATGAGAGCATCCGAATTCAGATAGTCGTATTTGTACCGGTTGCCGAAAAGCAGTTCCCGTTCGGACGGCTTGTGGTTCACATCGTCGCCGAGATACATGAGAATGTCGACGGCGGGAAGGCCTCTCTCAAGCTCCCGTCCGCAGCGTTCGAGGTATTTGGTGAAATGCCGGAGATAGGGCCACCATGTCTGTCCGCGCAGAAAGGGCGATCCTATGTTGCGTCCAAAACTTGAAGACGGAGGCTTGCCTCCAACAACGGGGTTGTGGGTATAGGTATGGAAGACAATATGCGTCACGCCTCGCGCGAGATGCTTATCGACAATCCTTTTCCAATCCCTGAAATTTTCATCGAACGTCAGATTGAAGCTCGTGAGAGACTCCGCACTGACCCGCTTCTTGCCGTAAATATGCGCCGACGATACGCACGGCAGGACAGGCTTGAAATCGTGGCTTCCGACGAACGATCTGTTGTTGTGCGGACTCCAGAATTCACACATTGGTTCATCCGCATATTTCCAGTAGCGAAGGATGTCACCGGGAATCACGTCACCAAATGCCGTCTCATACTGCACACTCATCCCGTGCTCTTTCGCAAGGCGCGAAATTTCCCCGTAATAATTCTCCTCTATGAGACGCGAACATACATTCCGCCAGTCGAGAAGGAATCTCTCGGTCTCCGCTTCGCTCTTCAGAACGTAGCCGAAAAGTGCGGGCAGCCATGATTTCAAGGCATATCCGGTGCGCCTCTCGAACTCCTCCTCCATTTTCCACGTCCATGTCTGACAGCCGCACTCCCAACTGTCGACAAGCATCCCATCGACCTTTACACCCGCTTTGAGAAGCCTCCCGACATATCCATCGAAATTGGCGCGGAATCCGCGCGGATCCATTTTATCGCATTCCCATCCCGTAGCCTCTGCAGGCGCGGGATGGTTTCTCCTCTTCATATTGACATGTCCGAATACGAGCGTCTTGACACCTTTCGTCCTGACCGGAGACGCATTCGTCGACATCGCAAAGCTCCGGAGTCCCCAACCGGCCTTCGCCTCCCACATGTCAAGACGCGGCTCGGGGGAAACCGAAGCCTTGACCTTTTTGTTTCCGAAGTTGCGGCTCTCAATCACGAACTGCAGCTTTTCGGGGTTTTCGATTTTCCGCCTGACCCGTCTCGTCATCCCCACGACATCCTGCCACGCGCCTTGAGAGCACGCCAGCCGGAAAACCTCGTTTGAAGAAGCGTCATATGCGACGATATCGCCGCCGATATCGTAGGCCCATCCATGGTTTATATATGACGGATTCGGAAGAACAACCGTTGTGTCATCCGACACCTCCAAAGGAAACGTAACCTCCGCAATCTCACGGTAGTCGTCGTCGGATGTAAAATTCGGCTTTCGGCCGCGTTCAAAGCAGACAAGTTTCCGCATTGCACGGTCCGCCCCTATCCACGGCCCACCGGACATGGACCAACCGGGACAGTTCTGCATCTTGAACGCAAGTCCGCGCCGATGGCACTCCCTTTCGGCAAACTTCACAAGATCCACCCAGTTTTCACTCAAGCACGGTATGGGATTCGTGACGCCCGGCCACGGTTTGTCACCGGCCCATCCGCCATGGAAGAACTGAATGCCGGAAACCCCGGCCTCCGCCAACGCCGCAATATCGGCGGCAAGGCCTTCCTTTGAGGCGTTTCCGCCTATGACGTGAAACCACGTCTCCGGGGCGCACGATCCGCCCGGCGCAGCCGCAAAGATGCACGGCGAGATGGCCGCCGCCACGCCCAGCAGTAAACATTTCTTCATAGAATCAAATCCTCTGACAGATTGCTATCTGACAACAACCGTTTCTGGTTAACTCTTAATTCCCACTTGCTTTTGCATTTGACACAGGTTTGCGCACGAACACGTGTAGCCATCCGTTCGCCGGAATCTCCACCTCGACATACGCCCTGCACCCCGCATCAAGCTTCACCAAGCTGAATGCGGCTCCGTCGCCGACCGCGATTTCCGCGGCGCCGGAAAGACCTGTGTAGTACAGCGGCAACGAGACATTGCGCTTCACGACATTCGCGAGCGGATTGAACAGGGACGCTATCGCGCGCACTCCGCCGCCCGGATCGGGATCGACCATCATCCATCCGTCCCAGTCGCGGCCGTCAGCACGCCTGAGGTGTATCATGTCGCCGTCGAGGATGCGCCTGTTTTCCTTATAGAAAGTCACCCACTTCTTCACCATTCCGAGCGTTTCCGGCGAATCGTACAGCCTCGGCCCGCGCCAGCAGGCCTGTGCGCCCGCTCCGAGCAGATTGGCGAAGCGCAGTTCGTAATGGGCCAGATTTTTAGAAAGCGGCTCCACCGTCGCCGCCGACCCGCCGCCGTGGTATTGCGCGAGCGGCACGAACATCCAGTGCATGGACGTGTTCCACGTCCAGCTGTTGTCGTAAACGTTCTGCCTCTCTATGATCGTCTGGTAATCACGCGGAAGCGACCAGTTCGTCTCGCGGTATCCGCCGGCGGTCTTGTTGCCACCCTCGAGGAAGTAGCCGTCGGGCTGGTTCACGTAGATGCCATTCGCACGGCAGAAGCGGTAGAGGTCCGACTGCGCCCGCCACTGGTTCCATACAGAATCCTCCTTGCCGTCGTGGTAGGGGTGGTTTGTGGCCGTGCAGTAGTCGCCGGGGTATGGGCCATCATTCTCGAACACGCCGAAACCCGCCTCTTTCATGAACGAGGCAAGCGTATCGAGATACTCGTGTCCCCAGCGCGAACAGAGGCACGGCCCCACGCGGAAACGTGGATTGGGGTTCCGCACGTTGTCCGACCTGACGCCCGCGCCTCGCGAGGAAGTGAGCGAATATCCGCCGAGCGCGATGCCCTGCGACCTGGCTTCGTCCGCCAACGCCTTGTACTTCTCGCGGTACTTCGGGTCTTTCGATTCAAGGTTGAAGCCGGAGCCAAAGCTCATGATGACAAGCTCGAAACCCGTATCGACGCATTGTTTTATCGCGGCGCGGACGTTCTCCGGACTCGCCGACGACTTG
>JBGVOJ010000076.1:0-1428 GCA_045126415.1 Eubacteriales bacterium
AGATACAAAGATAACTTCCGTGATCGCGCGCATCGTTGACGACACGGAATATTCCGTGGCATGGCGGTGGTCGAACGGGACGATGACAACGCCGTCCATGCACGAACGTCTGCTGAATTTCACGGGAAATACCGAATTCACCGTCGAATATTACCACGGAAGCTGTCATATTTTCGCATATCTGCTCCCTCTGATGGACGAAACCTATGCCGCCTGCTCCGCCGCATGGAACAGATTCTGGTCGACCGGCGGTGCGATTGACCTCTCCGGCAGTACCGACGAGCGCTGGTTGGAACTCGAACGCCGTATTGTCCTGTCGCAGTACATTCTGCGCGTGCAGTCTGCCGGATCGTGGCCGTCGGCGGAAGCAGGACTGATGTACACCGACAACTGGCGCGGACAGTTCCACATGGAAATGGTCTGGTGGCACGTCGCGCATTACGCTCTCTGGCAGCGGATGGAACTGGCGGACCGTCAGCTCGGCTGTTATTCCGCGTTCCTGCCCATCGCGAAAAAACTTGCCGCACAGCTCGGTTATAAAGGTGCGAAATGGGGCAAGAGTACCAACCCGAACGGACGTACCGCGCCGTGGCAGGGAAATCTCGCGCTTCTCTGGAAGCAGCCGCACCCGATCTTCTTCGCCGAACTGGAATATAAGAACCGTCCGACCGCCGAAACCCTCAAAAAGTGGGCGGAAATTATCGATGAGACTGCCGACCACATGGCGGATTACGCCGTGAAGAAGGACGACGGATATTATCACCTCGATCCGGTCATGCCGCCGTCCGAACTCGGCTTCACGTACGACACCCTGTTCGACCTCGCGTACTGGAAATGGGGTCTCGACATGGCACAGACATGGCGCGAACGTATGGGAAAACCGCGCGTTGCCGCGTGGGATGACGTTTCCGAACATCTCGCACCGCTTCCGGTGCAGGACGACCTCTACCTCCGCGCACCCGAATGGACGGAAACCTACACCAAACAGAATTTCGAACATCCCGATCCGGTCGGCATCTACGGCATGATCCCGCCGACGGAAATGGTGAACCGCCGCATTGCCCGCAATTCGCTGAAGAAGATCTGGGAGGTCTGGAACAAAGACCGCATCTGGGGCTGGGATTTCCCGTGGATTGCCATGTGCGCTTCCCGTGTAAACGAACCGGAAATCGCCGTTGAAGCGATGCTGTACCTTGATATCGACGAAGTCGGCGCGAGCGGACGCGGAAGTTATCCGTATCTTCCGGCAAACGGAGCTGTCCTGTACGCGGCAGCGATGATGGCGGTCGGCAGAAACGGCGAGACTGCGCCCGGCTTCCCGAAGGATGGAAAGTGGGATGTCAAAGCAGAAAATATTCTTGGGTGGTAAAATATTATTATAAATGAGGAGAACATCATGAGCGAAGTATTAACCAAAATGCAGACCCG
>JBGVOJ010000077.1:0-2808 GCA_045126415.1 Eubacteriales bacterium
AAGATGGGGTTTGGGGAAGGGACTTTTTTCAAAAAGTCCCTTCCCCAATAATTCATTCTTATTAAATTTCCGCTTCCGCTACGCGGACGACAAGGCTCTTGCCGTAAGTATAACCGGTGCAGCCGATCGTTACCTTATCACCGTCCTGCGTGAAGGCGAGGTCGCCGTCGCAGTCGGTCCACTTCACGGACTTGATCTTGCCGGGAACACCCGTGAAGACCTTGTCGCCGGCACCGCCGCCCGCCACGGTGACGTTGGAGTCGCCGGTGATGGAGAGATCATGGACGTAGAAGTAGAGCTTGTTGTCAATGCGGAGTGCGAAGTTCTTGGGTGCATCTTCGCAGGTCACGCCGCAGGGCTTGCCTTCGTAAATGGAGCCGCCGCCGAGGCTGATCCAGTCGCCGATGCCACGGAGAAGTGCTTCCTGCAGGAGCGTGATTTCGCCCTCGCCGGTCGGGCCGACGTTGAGCAGGTAGTTCGCGCCGACCTTGCGGCACGCGCACAGCGTTTCGATGAGGTGGGGCAGGGACTTGTAGTTGAAGTCCGCATAGCCGCATCCCCAGTGTGCGTTGAGCGTGTGGCACATTTCCGCCGCGAAATACTTGCTCATGCCTTCGCGGTTCATCGGAGTCGGACGGCCCTGTTCAAAGGTCACGCTGTCGAGCTGGAGATTGCCGGGTTCGCCGCGCGCGGACAGACCGGTGTTGTTCACGATGATCGCTTCCGGCTGATGCTTGCGGATGACGCCGTAGAGCGCGTCTTCTTCCCAGTCTTCACCGGGCTTCGACCAGTTGCCGTCAAACCACAGACCGCCGATCTTGCCGTATTCGCTGCAGAGAACTTCCACGGAGTCGCGCAGATACTGCAGATAGGACTTGAAATTCGTGTTGAAGTCCGGATGATACCAGTCGAGGGTGGTGTGATAGAAGAAGGGTACGATGCCCACATCGTTGCAGGCATCCACATATTCGCGGATCAGGTCGCGTCCCGCAGCGGAATGCGGCGCGTCGTAGGTGGACAGTCCGCGGGTATCGTAGAGGGAGAACCCTTCGTGATGGCGCGTGGTGAGCGTGATGTACTTCATACCGGCAGCCTTTGCGGTCTGCGCGATCTTGTACGGGTCGAACTTCGCCGCTGTGAAGGTCTTTGCGAGCTCCTTGTACTCGTCTACCGGGATGCGTTCCTGATGCATGACCCATTCACCGCGTCCGAGCTGCGAATACAGCCCCCAGTGAATGAACATACCAAACCCGAGCTTCTCAAACTCGGCCACACGTTTTTCGGGAATCGGAATTGCCATAGTTACCTCCAAAAAGTAATGGGGATTCTTGGGAAAAACTTTTTCGTGAAAAAGTTTTTCCCAAACCCTTTTCAAAAAGCTTCAATCTATATGGATGAATATTGGTTGGTACAGATTTGTCGATTGATTAATCGAGGGCTTCGATTTCTTCGAGGGAAGTGTAGAAGCGTTCGAGGAGCTTGTTGGACGGCTTTTCCTTGGTTTTGTACCAGGAAGCGAAGTCTGTGGACTTGTTGTAGAACGTGAGACGACAGGTGGTGTAGAAGAGGTCGGAAAGACCGGCTTCAAAGCCGAAATAGTTGCCGCCGACTTCGTAGGCGATGGTATTGAACAGAATGTCGAGCATCGCAATGGTGTCCGTGTCGCGGGCAAGCTTGCCTTCGAGGAGGACATCGTAGTAAGTCGGGATGACTTCATTTGCGCTTTCGTATGCGAGAAGTTCCAGTGCCGCACCGACCATGTCGGGGTTGGCAATGGTGGTCGGGATGCACATGAGTCCGCCCCAGTCGAGGGAGATATAGTTTTCCTGGTTTTCGTCGAACTTCGGGTAGGGCAGGATACCGATGTCAACTTCGGTGTCACGGTAGTTGACCGCATTGGCGATGGTGTGAAGTTCGAACAGCAGCTTGCCGTCCTTGATGAAAATGGTATTTTCGGAGGCGACAACGCCGGTGGCATTCGCGAGAGCGCCAAGCTTTTCGACGATCGTGATCATGCGGTCGGTGTTCATATCCAGCTCGATGCGTCCCTGTTCGTTTTTCTTCGTCATAAACTGATCGGCACCGCTCATGAAGCTGATGTACTTCGAACCTTCTTCCACGCAGACGCCGATGATATCGTCGCTGGTGTACTTGCCGTCGCCGTTGGTGTCAGTGGTGACGGCGGTTGCCATTTCGCAGAACTTGTCGATTGTCCATTCACCGTTATAAACAAGTTCGTACGGATTTTCGAAGTTGTAGTCCTCGATCAGGTTCTTGTTGAAGAAAATGGCGTACGGACAGGGAATCATGTAGTCGGACACACCGTAGTAGGTGTTTTTGCCGAGACGGAGGACATCCATCATTTCGCGGTTCCACCATTCGGCGTTGTAGTCGACGTAATTCAGCTTGTCATAGTTGTAGAGATAACCGCTCGTGACCATCGACGCGACGTTCTGGATGCAGTGGGTCAGCGCGAGCTGGTAGGCGTCATCCTGTGCGGTGACGGACTTCTGGACTGCCGGGGAAACATCCGCGATCCCGGCAACCTGTGTCTGCGTGATATCGATGTTCAGGTATTCTTCAACAATGGTCGTACGGTTGAAGATGGCGTCGTTCATCGGGTCACCGTTGGTTTCGTCGGCAAAGAAGTAGTACTTGTACCCCTGCCAGTCGGGATAGACGATGTTGAAGACTGCCGCTTCGAAGTCCAGATTGTCCGGAACCTGGTGCATCGGGCGGGCGTCCTCGTCCTCGGCGACGGTTTCTTCCGCACCGGGAACAGGTTCACCGGACGTGACCGCATCGGTC
>JBGVOJ010000078.1:0-29227 GCA_045126415.1 Eubacteriales bacterium
GACAAAAAAAGCGATGCACTTTCGTACATCGCTGAGCTGTAACAAGCGGATTACGGGGCTCGAACCCGCCACCTCAACCTTGGCAAGGTTGCGCTCTACCAAATGAGCTAAATCCGCGTTTCCGAAGTGCGCCAATCTCACTTCGCTTTCCAGTTTTCACTGGTTTCCTCCGGCTGATGTTACATACGTTGTAACCCACCATACCTTCGGATGCCTCCGGTCGGAATTGAACCAACGACACGGGAATTTTCAATCCCCTGCTCTACCAACTGAGCTACAGAGGCAGATACAATCCCTTACCGAGACTGCCTTTCGCTTGACACTAAGATCAAGCCGACCTGAACGGGACTCGAACCCGTGACCTCTAGCGTGACAGGCTAGCGTTCTAACCAACTGAACTACCAGGCCTTTTGTTCAACTTGCAGTGCAAGTTGATGGAAACAATAGGGCTCGAACCTATGACCCTCTGCTTGTAAGGCAGATGCTCTCCCAACTGAGCTATGCTTCCTTGCGTCTACTTCGTAGCCGCTGGAGTTTGCTTCGCAACCTCCGTCGTGCTCACCAGTAGCTTTCGTCTTCGGGTTTCCCCTGCCGACGGATGATATTATATCACACCCATCCTTCTTTGTCAATACCTTTTTGAAAGTTTTTTCGATTTTTTTGAAAGTTTTTTCTGACATCAAAAAACAGGGCAGTCCATCTCTGGACTGCCCTGCCGGTTACCGGGGATTATTCAAATACCTGAACCTTTTCCTTCTTGTAGGTTTCGTCGCCGTTCACGAGCTGGAATACGATTTCAACATCGCTGCCCATACCGACCAGGAGCTTGATGCCGGCACTCTGCTTGCTGTAGTCGAATTCAACCGTGTCATTCTTCGAAACGTCGAAGGAACCGATCGTGGAGGAACTCTTGCCGTCCACATAGAGGAAAACGGTAACTTCTCCCGAATATTCCGCGTCAAGGGTGATGATATGATCGCGGATATCCACGTCTTTCAGAGAAAGACCGGTCTTGGAGGTCGTCGCGTCATCGTCGTCATCATCTTCCGTGGAAGTAAAGTCGGACAGGTTGACGACCACAGGATTGAGGAAGTGTTCATCGCCGTCACTGTCTTCGACTTCCACGCAGATTACAAGATATCTGTAATCGTCGTCTTCGTCGTAGTCCACTTCGAATTCTTCATCCTCGTCACAGCTATAGTCGTCCTTGTCGGAGGATGATGCGTCGTCATACCGTCTTTCGAAATTGCTGTTGCTTACGGAAGGCTTTTCGTCAGTGAAGTAGTAGTAGACTCTGCCTTCCATCAGCGTGGTGAAGCAAACTTCCGATTCATCCACATCGTCTACGCTCAGACCGGTGCCGCTGATATCCGCGTCTTCCACATCGAGAATCACAGGATAATTGAACTTGCGGTCGTCATCATCATCGTTGTCTTCGGAAAGGAACGCGATAACAAGATAAGGATACTTTTCGAAGTCAACATCCTCGTCGATTTCGAAGTAGTTGAGTTTGCCGCCGACCGCATCTTCCTGACCGTACAGATAACCCTTGCTTACTTCGTCGTAGTATTCTTCGAATTCGGAGCTTGCGACTGCGGAACCGTCCTTGGAGAAGTAATACCATACTTCGCCGTCCTCTTCGGTCATGAAGTAGACCTTATCCTTCTGAATATACGGAAGGTTCTTGAATCCGGTGTTTGCCGTAGTATCCAGTTCAACGATCACCGGTGTGTATTCGTTTTCCTGGTCGTCAATGAACATGAATACCATGTAAGGATAGTTCTGCGCGTAGGTCTGGCTGTACTCGATCTTTTCCGTGTAGTCGCCGTCTACATTCACTTCATCCTTGTACTTATTTGCAGCATCGGAATAAGCGGACTTGAAGCCTTCCGCGGACGGAACGGTTTCACTCTTGGTGTAATAGTATCTGACTTCACCGTCATCTTCCGTCTCGAACTTGATCGTGGTTTCGTCATATACATACGGCTCTTCCTTGAATCCGGTACGGAAGTCAATATTCAGCGCTACGGGCTGCATCCATTCGCCGTTGCTGTTCTTGATCGCGATGATGAGATAGGGGTAATCTTCGCTTTCATCGGGATCATAAGTAAATGTATCTGCGGAGTTCTTCTTTACATCCATGCGTTTTGCTTCATCCGCACGGTTGTATTCCGCCTTGTAGTCTTCCGGTGCGGGCAGATCTGCTTCTTCCGCGTAGTAGTAATACAGTTCGCCGGAGACCGTGGTCTTGAAGGCTACGGTGCCGACGCTCTTGAGTGCCGGACCTTCCGCGAAGCCGTTGTCCCCTGCGGAAACCACAACGGGCGTATAATAGGAGCCTGCCGCATTCTTGAACATCAGGACAACGTAGTCATAATTCTTGAGGTACTTGGATTCAAGCCTGAGGCTCTGCGTACGGCCGGAAACGATGCCGGTGCTGCTGTCACGGAGCGCGTTGTCGGTGTTCGAATAATTCTTGAGGAATTCCGCCTGCGTCATCTTTTCACCGGACTTGGAGTAGTACCAGTACAGCGTACCGCCTTCGCCAGCAACAAACTTGACAGTGGTTTCATCGGCGAGATAGGGTACGGTGGTGAAGCCGGTACCGTCCGTATTGGTGTTCGGGATCAGAACGGGCGCGTACTTTCTGCCGTCCGCCTGAAGCTGGAGAACCACATATTCGAAGTTCTTGACAGAGTTTGCGGAATAGGTCTTTTCGGTCTTGATTTCGCCCGCCTTGACAGTAATCATACCGGTGAAGGAGGACTGATCATAATAGGAGTCGTAATTTGCGGTGGTGGGAATACCCGAACCGTTGGTGAAGTAGTAGTATACCTTACCGTCAACCACCGGGAACAGGTTGAGATAGTAATTCGCGCTGTCGGAGGTAATGAACGGGGTCATGGTGAAGGATTCCTGCGCGTCGCTGGATCCCTGATACTGCGTCCCCCCAAAGGAAGCGGTCAGGTTATTGCCGATCCGGAATTCGGAAGGAACCATGGAGGAGCTGAAGCCGGACGCGTTGATGTACGCCATCTTAATCGCGCCGTCGCCGGTCACGCTGGTCTTGGCCGCGCCGTAGCCGACATCGAGAACACCCAGAGAGATACCGGAATATACGCCGATCGAGGACTTACCGTACAGGGTGACGTTTTCCACTTCGGTACCGTTGAGAAGGGAGAGTTTGCAGCCTCGGGAGACGATGATCGTTCCGATCTTGCAGTCGTCAAGGGTTACGTCAGCGGTGCCGCGGATGTAAAGGGTATCGGCAGAGCATCCGGAAAGGGCAACGGTGCCGGTATTCGCGCCTTCGCTGATAATCACACGGCCGTTGAGCTTGATACCGTTGAGAATCACGCCGCCGCGGGTGATGACGTTATTGGTGGAAGCTGCGCTGCTGTCGCGGGAATATGCGTTGAGGTTGAAGATACAGCCGGCCGCACGGTAGAGGATGGTGAGCGCTTCCGCACGGGTAAGGGTGTTCTTCGGCTTGAAGACTTTTCCGCCGCCTTCGTTGTACCCGTCGGTCAGACCGGCATAGATACCGCGGAGAACATAGTCACGGTAATTTTCGGAGATGGAGGAATAGTCCTTGAAATAGGAAGTATCTGCCTTTTCGCTTGCGGGCAGATCGAGATAGCGCACGAGAAGGGAGAGTGCTTCTTCACGGGTGATCTTGCCGTTGGGGTCGGCATAGGTACCGTAGTTGAGCAGATAGCCCTGCGCTTCCGCCTTGGCGAAATAGGGATAGAACCAGTCCGTCGACTTGACGTCGCTGAAGCTGATTGCGGTGGTTTCGGTCAGGCCGAAAGTTTCATCGAGCATTTTGATGAATTCGGCACGGGTGACCTGTCCGTCCGGTACAAATTTATAGGTACCGTTCGGCTGCTTGTATCCGTTGAGAACGCCTTTGTCAACGAGATACTGGATCTGTCCGCCGGTCCATGCCCAGTGTCCGGAAACGTCGGTGAAGGTGACGCCTGCAGCACTGACGGTGGTAATGACGGAGCATACCATCAGGATGGCAAGAAACGCGGATAAGATGCGTCTTGAGAGTTTCATGTTGACCTCCATAAAATTTTGAATGTCTGTCCGATGGATCCGTGAGGGTATTTCCCGGAAATGGGGAATGGATTCAGACGATACACAATAATTATACCATACAAGGATAAATTATCAAGAGAAAATTTTCACCAATTTATTATAATATTGTAAAATTATCTGCGGAACCTGCGGATCGGCGGCAGAAACTGCCGTTTGTGGGATTAGACGAACGGCAGGGGAAAAAAGTTCCGCAAAAAACAAAAAAATTTGCATTTATTTTTCAAAAAGGTATGGCATGTGAATTGTTTTAATGATAAAATATAAGAGTGTTAAAATATAATCATATGACATCCGAAATTTCACGCAAATCAGAAAGAATACACAGACATGAACAAAAAACAGATTGATATTCTCAACGACTATTTTCTGCACAGTGTCCTGCGGCTGATCTCGCAGGAGGAACAGTGTCTGCGCCGTGTCTGCTCTCCCGATCTGTCGATCCGGGAACTGCACGTGGTGGAGGCCGTCGCGTGCCTGCAGTCACAGTCCCGCAGCACCATGGCGGAAATCGCGCGGTACCTGCACCTGTCGCCGGCGTCGCTGACCACGGCGGTGAACGTGCTGGTGAAAAAGGGGTATCTCGAACGCGAATACTCGGCGGAAGACCGGCGGGTGATCCACGTCCGTCTCACGGAAGCGGGAGAGGCTGCGAACCGGAAGTATCTCGATTTCGTCCGGAACATGCTCTACGAAGTCAGCTCCGACCTCGACGAAAACGTGGCAGACCAGATGATCGAAACCCTGCTGCGCCTGAGCGACTACCTCGACCGCGCGCTGGGGGAATGAAAAATGAAATTTCCTGGGGGAAAAACTTTTTGAAAAAAGTTTTTCCCCCAAACCCCTTTTTCAAAAACTTTCAGACGAATCAATTGACAGAGTATGTGCGGATTTATGGGGACGCGGGATGTCCTTTTTTTTCGTAATTTCTTTCTTTTTTCAATGATTTATGCTATAATAACCTATATTCTTTTCTTACATACCGGAGGAACCCCATGAAAAAAACTACCCGAACGCTCGCAGGACTTCTCGCCTGCTTTATGGCTGCCGGACTCATCTCCTGCAGCAGCGGCGGAACCAATGAGGAAACCGCTCCCACCGACACCGCAGGACAGGTGTCTGCCGATACTCCTGCGGCAGCCGAAGAAATCCCCGAAGAACCGCAGGGCAACGGCCGTTCCGAAGTGAAGGACTCCCTTCCGGACGATCTGAATTTTGACGGTGCCGAAGTCCGTGTCTTCTCCCGCGGCGGTGACAAGGACACCCTGATGGAATTCAGCGCGGAAGAAATGACCGGCGACGTGGTCAACGACGCCGTATTCTCCCGCAATCTCGCCGTGCAGGAACGTCTGAACGTCTCGATGAACCTCATTCTCGATACCGGTCTGAGCCGTCACAGCGGTGCCGGCAACACCATCCGCGCATCCGTTACGGCAGGCTCCGACGACTATGACCTGATCGGCAACGCCATGTACAACACCATGCCGCTCGTTGTCGACAATATGTTCCTGCCGCTGAACACGCTCCCCTACCTCGATTTCACGGCACCGTGGTACAACCAGGCGTTCCTTGAAACCACCAATCTCAACGGGAACAACTATGTCCTTATGGGTGAACTGAGCCAGACGATGATCTCCGGCACGTTCTCAATGTTTTTCAACAAGACCCTGTTCGACGAATACTACAACGGCTCGGAAAATCTGTACGACATCGTCAACGAAGGCGAATGGACGCTCGACAAGATGGCGGCTCTCTGTGAACCGATCTACACCGACACCAACGGTGACGGCATCGCGAACGAAGGCGACACGTTCGGTCACTTCTTCACCGACACGAAGACGCTCGGTGCGGACTCCTTCTTCGGCGCCGCAAAAGTCGAATACATCGCAAAGGCGGAAGACGGCACGTACATCTACAACGGCACCAGCGAACGCATGGTGGAATTCACCGAAAAGATGCACAAGCTGCTGTTTGAAAACAACAACACCCTCCGCACGCCCAACAACAACGACCAGATCATGGACATCATGAAGAAGCACGAAGCTGTCTTCACAACCTGGATGCTCGGCGGCATCGACTATCTGCGCGACATGGACGACGCTTTCGGCATCATCCCCATGCCCAAGCTGAACACCGCGCAGGAATCCTACACCTCCTACATCCACGACGGCAGCTCCGCGTTCACCATCCCCGTAACCGCGCAGAACACGGACATCACCGCCGCCTTTCTCGAAGCGATGAGCGCGGAATCCTTCCGTACCGTCACCCCGGCGTACTTTGAAACCGCGATCAAGTCGAAGTACTCCCGCGACAGCGAAACGTCCCAGATGCTCGACCTGATCGTCAGCGGCGTCTACCTCGACTACGCCTACATCTACGGTCAGAGCCTCAGCACCCCGATCGACACCATCCGCGGCTTCCTCGGCGACGCGACCTCCTGTGAAAACTCGCAGTCCAAGCTGAAGAGCCTCGAAAAAGCAACCCTCAAGATGTTCGACAAGATCCTCGACAAATACCAGGATTTACTGGATTGATAATACTACTCTCCCGGAGGTATTTTTATGTACAACCGTCTCAACGACGTGCTTGCCGGAACCGAAGCAAACTACATGCTTCCCTTCTACTGGCAGCACGGCGACCACACCGACACCATCCCCGAGGAAGTTGAACGCATTTACCAGAGCGGATGCCGCGCGCTCTGCGTGGAATCCCGCCCGCACCGCGATTTCTGCGGCGACGGCTGGTGGCGCGACATGGACATCATCCTTGCGGAATCAGAAAAGCGCGGGATGAAGGTCTGGATCCTCGACGACGACCACTTCCCCACCGGCCACGCGGTCGGTCAGATCAAGAATCACCCCGAACTCCGCAAATGGCAGCTCGTCGAACGCCATGTGGACGTGATGGGTCCGCTCACCGACGCGCTCCTGACCGCCGACGCCGGAAACGACGACCATATTCTTCTGGGCGTTTATGCCTACCCCAGAACGGGTGACGGCGAAGACTGCGCACCGAACCCCATCTGTCTTACCGACGGTGTATCTGGCAATTTCCTGCAGTTCTCCGTACCCGAAGGCTGCTGGCGCGTATTCTTCCTCTACAAATCCCGCAGGGGTACCCGGCAGACCGACTACATCGATATGCTCCGTGAGGAATCCGTCCGCGTGCTGATCGACGCGGTTTACGAATCCCACTACGCGCACTACGCGAAGTATTTCGGCAATACCATCGCCGGTTTCTTCTCCGACGAACCGTCCCTCGGCAACGACTGGTACGGCTCCCATTCCACCGATTACGGCATGTACAACCGCCGCGTCGGGATGCCCGGTCTTGCGCTCCCGTGGAACGACCGCATTATCGGCATGATGTCCGAATCCGTCGGATTTGACGTGTCCGCGTACCTCCCCGCACTGTGGTTCGGTCTCGGCGGAAACACCGAAGTCCTCCGCCACGCCTACATGGACGCGGTCACCAAGCTCTACCGCAACTGCTTCACCCGTCAGCTCGGCGACTGGTGCGAAGCCCACGGCGTTCAGTACATCGGTCACATCATCGAGGACATGAACGCCCACGCCCGTCTCGGATGCAGTGCCGGTCACTACTTCCGTTCCCTCGACGGTCAGCATATGAGCGGTATTGACATCGTGCTGCACCAGATCATGCCCGGTATGGCGCACTACATCCACACCATGACCGGCTTCGGCAACAACTCCGACCCTGCGTTCTTCGACTACGTCCTCGCCAAGCTCGCTTCCTCGTTCGCCCATATCGGTCTGCAGACCGAAGGCCGCGCGATGTGCGAAGTTTTCGGCGCGTACGGCTGGGCGGAAGGTACGCCCGCGATGAAGTGGCTGCTCGACTATCTTCTCGTGCGCGGCGTGAACCATTTCGTTCCGCACGCGTTCTCTCCGGCGTTCCCCGACCCGGACTGCCCGCCGCATTTCGGTGCAAACGGTGCCGACCCGCAGTTTGAAGGCTTCTCGAAGCTCATGACCTACACCAACCGCGCGGCACATCTGCTGACCGGCGGCATCCACAAGGCGGACGCGGCGATCCTCTACCACGCCGACGCCGAATGGATGAACTACGACGGCGATGCGATGCTCACGCAGGTTCCGGCGAAGATCCTGTACGACGCGCACATCGACTTCGACATTCTCCCCGCCGACTGTTTCGTTGACGGCAGTGACAGCCGCATCCACCACGCGGAAGTGAAGGACGGCAGACTCTGCGTGGGCAAAGAAAGCTACCAGTGCCTGATCGTTCCGGCGGCAAAGGTGCTTCCCGCAAAGCTCGAAGAAGCCCTCGACGCCCTGAAGGACGACGGCGTTCTCGTGATCCGTATGAAGCCGGACAGCCGTGCCGACGACCTTCTCGCAACGCTGAACATCCTGCTCGACCGCGACATCACCGTGGACGGCGACTTCCCGCTTCTGCGCTGCGTTCACTACGTTTCCGGCACGGCGGACGTATATATGTTCGCAAACGAATCCGTGGCGGAACCGGTACATACCGACGTGACACTTGCCTCTGTCACCGACCTTGAAGCCGGCGTGATGCTCGACCTGCTGAACGACGATATTTCCGTTGTAAAAACATCCTGTGGGAAACTGCAGCTTGACCTTGCGCCGTATCAGTCCGTCATCGTGGTCTTCGACCGCGAAGCGTACGCGATCTTCGGCATCGACGAAAAGAAAACGTGGACTCCCGCAGGTGCCGCAGATCTGACGTTCAGGATCGAAACCGCGCCGTACACGGACATGACCGCCTACACCGTCCTCGAAGAAAACGTCCCGGCGGCAAACCTCCCGAATATCACGGACATCCGCCGCGATCCGTCCTTCTCCGGACGCATCCGCTACACCTGCACGTTCGATAAACCCGCAGACGTAAACGGTATCGACCTCGGCGAAGTCGGTCAGACGTCCCATCTGTGGCTGAACGGCGAAGACCTCGGCATCCGCGTCTGCCCGCCGTACCGCTACGACCTGACGGGCGCTCTCCGCGAAGGCGAAAACGAGCTGGTGATCGAAGTATCGAACACCCTCGCCAACACCATCCGCGACAACTTCTCCAGCTACATGGCTATCCCCGCTTCCGGCATCCTCGGACCGGTGAAGTGGATGAAATAACCCATATAAACGCAAAAGAGGACTTTCTCCGGAAAGTCCTCTTTCTTATTATGCAGTTTTTGTCATCCCGCGAAATAGATCACCGTCGCGGCAATCACGGCAATCGACAGGATTCCCCAGAAAATGGCGGGGAGATAGTTCACAAATCCCGTTCTTCCGCTTGCCTTCACGTCAAGGTACTGCAGAACCGGGATGGCGCAGAAGCAGACCGCGTAGACCGGCATCAGTACCGACAGGGACAGCACCTTTGCGTACAGGTACAGAATCCCAAGGATCACGCAGACCCCGCAGACCGCCATTTCGACTGCGCGGTATTTCGTGAACGGCCGGACGTTCGGCGCAACGCGGAAGGAATCCTCCGGCGGCAGACCCGTTCCGGACTTTTTATCATTTTCGCTCATGTCAGTTTCTCCTTGTCCTCATGCGTTCCCGTTTGGTATGTTTTTCTTCCCGGAGACGTCTCCGGCGTTCGCGGTCTTCCTCCACGTCGTGACGGATCAGCAGGATCGCCGCGATCACCGAACCGGCAAAGACAATCCCCGAAACCAGCACGATGGCCGCGTGATCCGGTTCCGGCGCCTCCGTTTTCGGAACGGCCGCAAAAATTTCTTCCAGTTCCTCCTGTGCCAGCGTACTGCTGTAGGCGCACACGGAGGAAAGATCGAGATACATTTCGTGGTCACCGTACACCAGAATCCCCATGTAGTCCACCTGACCGCGGAATTCGTAGTCCGACAGGTCACAGACATATTTCTGAATCTGACCGTAGGCGGCGTTTTCCACCGCAAATTCGGCACGGCAGTCGTCCGAACCGAGGATGAACACCACCGTTCCCGCTTCATGCCCCGTTCCGAGGATCATGCCGGGATGGTTCAGCGCAAATGTGAATTCCAGACAGTCGACTTCGCTGAAATCCACCGTGCGCGACAGATTCCGCAGGACAATGCCCGCCGCAGTCCCCTTCCGTTCCGGCGATGCGGAGTCCTCGTCGACTGTGATGACCGAACGCAGAACGCGCGCGTAACGGTCGTCGGGAGCGTTGGCCTCGCTGAACAGATCGCTGTACACCGTCAGGCAGGAGCCGACGCCGCCGCCCGCGATCCAGCCGAGGGGATGGAATTTGTCCGTGAAGTCCCAGATTGCCGTCTGCGCGTTCATCCGGGACAGGGTTTCCGCTGCATTTTCCGACGGTACGGCAGGATAATCCGCTACCGAGCGGCGGTGCGAAGCGGATGTCTGGGAAGCGGCTGTTTCCTCCGTCTTCTTGAGGAAGGAGTAAAATTCATGATCCAGACGCTCGTTCAGCCGGTCGAGCGAGAGGAATACCGCGCGGGCACGGGTGCTTTCACACAGTTTCACAAACATTTCCGCCAGATATTCCGTGTAGACCGTCTTTCCGGGCGTGTTCATATAACCGAACATGATTTCTTCATAGCCGGGTTCGTAGTAATACATGGTCGCCGCGCTTCCGCCCAATCCCAGCTCGTCGAGAAGCTGACGTACCCTCTGTGCCGCACCACGGCTGTCCGAATAACGGGATTCGGCAGAAAGAGCGTCCCCGTACAGGATATCGATGCCGAGGATCCCGTTCAGATCCTCCGTGCAGTACATCATGACCCACGGTATCGTCCCCATAGTATCGAGATACGCTGACAGCATGACCGCCAGCGTTTTCGGATCGATGAACCGGAAAATCCCCTGCTCTCCGCCGGGATTTTCACCGAACGGCTCCGTTCTCTCCGAGAACGGAAGAACGATCAGAATGTCCGGAATCTCCGTGGAGGCGGCGTTGTAGGTAATCCGGCAGAGTTCCGCCAGTTCCTGGGCATATTCGGCAGCGTCTTTTTTTCCCGTATCACCGGTATGCAGGCCGACATTGACGGAGTGACCCGTCACAAGCCCGGCAATTCCGCTGTAGCGGCGGCAGAGAAAACGGACGACCGACGCATAGAAATACCGTGCCTCGGGAGTATCCGTCATCACCGCGTAATGCTCCGCGCCGGATTCCGTACAGGTCAGTCCGGGAATGGCAGTCTCCGACGAAAGACGCAGATACACCTCAATCCCCGCGGAAATATAGAAATTGATCTCACTGTCGAGAGTACGGAGGAGAGCATGATTCAGCGCGGTCTTTTCCGTACGACTTTCGATCACACAGGATTGTGCTCCCTCATCTTCCGGAAACACCGTTTCATAAACCGTATAGGACATGGAAACGGATGCTTCGCCGTCCTCCCCCGCGACCGTCAGAAGCTGATCGAGCGGAACGTCCACGATCACATGGGACACATTGGACTCGAAAACACCGACGGATGCTGCGTCATACAGCCCGATATTGGAGAGTTTTTTTACAGTGATATCCGCCGCCTTCGGGTAAACCGGCGCGGACAGCGGGACGATCTCGCCGTCTTCCGTACGAATTCCGGCAAAGAACCGGCAGACATCGGCCAGATGAGGATAAGCGGAAAGATCGGCGGTATAGTCAAAACGGGTGGAGACTTTCGTCTGTCCGATCTCGACCGCAGTGTCCGGCGAATCACCCGACCAGCCGGGAATGGCATAGAAACGAAGAACCGTATCGTTGTATTCACGGACGGCCTCACGTTCCATTACACCGGAGAAACGGACGGAATCGCCGTTCCGGGTAATCCCGCTGACCTTGCCGAGTCCGGGAGTTCCGGTAACCGCTACGGTATCGGTGGAATGAAGCCGGATCGCACCGATCCGGAAATACCCGTCACAGTCCATACCGTCGAAGGTAAGTTCAAGGGTCTCGAGATCCTCGGTAACATCCACGGGAATCGTGTAGACTTCCACCTCTTTTCCGTCCGAATCAAGATAGATACGGCCGGAATACGCCGCTTCACCGGTCGCATAACCGATACCGACGGTAAGTCCGCCCGAAAAGAAATGCGAAAGCTCGATCTCAAGAAAGGCATCCGAACCGGTCTTCGGCTGTTCCGCGAGGAGAATCGGTCCGGAAAGGCGTACTTGTCCGCGCTCATCGGGACGTGCCGCGCCGCTTTTCATTCCGAATACTCCAGCGGAGGCTTTCAGCGAATTGGTAAGGTACTGATCGATGTACGAAAAGCCGCCGCTGTCCCGGACCGCCGCATACGGGTTGGTGATCCGGAGGACGTTCGGAGGTGCGGACGGATCGTACGTCAGTGTCACAGTGAACTCTGCGGCGTCATTGCGTCCTTCAAATTCCGAAATATCGAAGCAGAGCATGTTCCAGCAGATGCTGTGTTCCGCAGATTCCTCTTCCCCGGGCATCTGCAGAACCGTCTGCGACACCACACGGTTCCCGCCGTAATCGACAAGTTCCAGCTCCGCACGGATGGGTGACGGCGCGTCGGACATCGAGGTATAGCCGACACCGAAGCAGATCACATTATAACTGGAAAGATCGTTGGAGAGTTCGAGCGTGAAGACAGTCTCCCCTTCACACTCGTCCGTATCAAGGATAGCGTAAGCGGTACAGTAGCCGCTGCGCATATGCCGCTTGACGTGCATGGCATCCCCGAGGAAGTCCCAGGGTGCGGTCATATCGAGGACGCGGATACCGCCGCCGTTTTCGGGAGTGAAAACATCGGCTTCGGTTCCGCTGTATCCCGACAGCGCGTACGACACCGCACGGGTGGTCTTCGCGGAAACCGGGAGAGAGAAAAGCGTGATCATGAGAACAAATATCACGAGAATACGGGTCATTTTAAGAAAAGATTTCACCGATGCTGTCACTCCTTTCATAGAAAATGGGGGGGTGTGGGGAAACCTTTTTTTGAAAAAAAGTTTCCCCCACGCCTCTTTCAAAAAACTTTATACAATTAAATTGACGAAACAGGTGCAGAGCGTTTGTAAAACGGATTATACCAGTTCGCACAGGAGAGTGTCATCGTCCGTCATGCTGTGGGTATAGATCTTGCCGTTTACTTCGACGACGACCTTATCGGAAGCCGTCTTGCTGTTCCGGTGCAGGACGTATTTCACAACTTCGCCGTCCGCCCACGTGCAGTCGACGGTATAGCCGCCGCGTGCCGCGATGCCGTTGAATTCGCCGTTCTGCCAGTCAGCCGCTGCGGGAAGTGCGGGCAGAAGAACGATCCGGCCGTCGTGGCTCTGAAGGAGCATTTCCGTGAACGCCGCCGTGCCGCCGAAATTGCCGTCGATCTGGAACGGCGGGTGATTGTCGAACATATTCGGAAGCGTGGAACGTCCGAGGAGCTTGTTGAGATTGTCGAGGGCTGCGTCACCGTCGCCGAGACGGGCGAAGAACAGCGTGATCCACGCGCGGGACCATCCGGTATGACCGCCGCCCGCCGCGAGACGGCGTTCGAGAGTCTTGCGCGCACCGTTCATGAGTTCGGGCGTGGAATTCGTGATCTGTGCCGCGGGATGGAGGGCGAGAAGGTGGGAAACGTGGCGGTGACCGGGTTCTCCTTCTTCGTAATCCTCGCTCCATTCCATGATCTGACCGTGCTTGCCGAGCTGAACGGGAGGCAGTTTTGCGGCCTTTTCCCGGAGAATTTCAGCGAAGTCCGCATCGCGGCCGAGTTTTTCGCAGGCTTCGACGGTCATCGCGAACAGTTCACGGATGATTTCGTTGTCCATGGTCGGGCCGGCGCAGATAGCGATATGCTTGCCGGTTTTGGGATCAATGAAGCGGTTTTCGGGGGAATTGGACGGGCAGGTGACGAGGTAGCCGGTGTTCGGATCGGTGACAAGGAAGTCGAGGAAGAACTCGCACGCGCCGCGCAGGATGTCGTAATTTTCGGCGAGGACGTTCACGTTGCCGGAATAGAGGTAGCGTTCCCAAATGTGGAAGCAGCACCACGCGCCCGCGCACATGAAGGAACCCCAGGACGCGCCTTCGCCGGGAGCGGTGAAGCCCCACGGATTGGTGATGGTATGCGCAACCCAGCCGTTCGCCTTATACTGGATTCCGGCGGTGCGGCGGCCGTGTTCGGAGATGAAGCGGATGTATTCAAGGAAAGGCTTCGTGAGTTCCGGCAGATTGCAGGTTTCCGCAAGCCAGTAGTTCATCTGGATATTGATATTGATGTGGTAGTCGCCGCTCCATGCGGTATGGTAGTCGTTCGTCCAGACGCCCTGCAGGTTGGCGGGAAGGACGCAGTTGTAGGAGGAGCAGATGAGGAGGTATCGTCCGAAGGCGAAATACTTCATGAGGAGGGAGGTATCGTCTTCGTTTTCCTTCATGCGTGCGATACGTTCATCGGTCGGAAGCGCGTCAAGTTCGGGCTTGGATTTGCCGAGCTTAATGGAGGTTCGGTCCATCATTTCCTGAAGAACCTTCGCGCTTTCATGGTAGAGTTCTTCCATTTCGAATTCGCTGCCGGTCATATCGGCAACGGTCTTCACGCAGACAGCAAGGGCATCGTCGGGATTGTCCGACGGCTTCGGCGTACCGTCGGCACCGGGCTTGACGTAGGTGGTGCGGATATCGGCAAGGAAGGACACGCGGGTGGTATCCGCGATGGTGATGCCGCTGTCATCCACGGTAACGGTACCGTCAGCGGGAAGGATTCCAATATAAGCAGCAAAAGCGAGGGAGTTCGGGAACGCCTTGCGCACGGTAATGGAATCCGCAGCATACGCAATTTCCGCGGAAGCGTGGTTATAGGACAGGCGCACGGTAAACGGCTGATCTGCGGAATACTCGTGCATCAGACCGCCGCGCGTAAAGGATGTATGGGTATGATTGGTAAACTTCGCCCCGTTCACGGTATATGTAACGGTAACCAGCCCGGTCGCAAGGTCAAGCTCGCGGCGGTAATCAGCCGGCAGTTCATCGCCGACACCGTCAAATTCAGCGTGCAGCTCCCCTGCCGTCTGGAACGAGCCGTAGCAGAAGCCTTCACCGTCTCCCGCATGGCTTCCGGCACCGCGGCAGACCATATACTTCTGCGTCAGTTCTTCCCCGCGCACAAAATCCCCGGCAAAAATCGCTTCGCGAATTTCCGCAAGATGTTCGGCACACTCCGGATTATCGGCATTTTCATCAAACCGACCGTCCCACAGCGTCTCTTCTCCCATCTGCAGAATATCTTCTCTGTATCCGCCGTAAACCATACCGGCGAGCCGTCCGTTCCCGATGGGCATTGCTTCTACCCACCGTCCCGCAGGCTTCTTCCAAAAAAGTTCCATAGTTTTTCTCCGTTCATTCAATAATAATCCGTCACACGTCCTGCTGTGTGGCGCTTTTTTATCATTTTATCACAAACCTGTATTTATGTCAACAAACACACTGTGAACGTGGAGGAAGTGCAAGGCGTTTGTGAAGGGGAAACGGTCGCTTTTTGAAAAAAGCTCCGCAAAAACTTTGGACTGCGGCAGCCGGTTTGTGTGGCTGATATGATTTAGAAGGGGAAAAAGGGAAAATTGTAAGTGGAGTACGGCTGAAATTTGTTAGACCTGTAGCCATATAGTCATAAAAATCATCAGGAATAGTGGAGCGACTTCACGGGGCTTCGCTCCCCGTTCAGCGCTGACAGCTTCAGTTACGGTGATATAGTGCGTTACTATAGAATTCAGCTACGGTAAGGAAACCACCGCTCGTCTTGGCTGCCGCCGTCCGAGCTTTTCGATATTTTGTACGCTGACGTATCGTCCGCACAAACGCAAAGCATGGACGGCGGCAGCCAAGACATGCGGACACTGACAAAATGTAGCTGAATTCTCTACCTTGCGCACGAAATCCCGGATCCGGAAGTTGTCCGTGCTGAACGGGGAGCGAAGCCCCGTGAAGTCGCTCCACTATTCCTGATGATTTTTATGACTATATGGCTATAGGTCTAACAAATTTCAGACGTACTCCACTTACAATTCCTCCTTTTTCCCCTCTATATCATATCAGCTACAAAATCCGGCTACAACAGTCCAAAGTTTTTGCGGAGCTTTTTTCAAAAAGCGACCGTATCCCCTATCCGCCACCCTTGCACTTCCAATAATTTTGTTATCAAAAAAATCCCCAGAAAATTCATATAAACCTATTGACAAAGTATGTTTATTCGTGTATAATATAAACACACAAGAAAGATAGGTTAATGTAAGAAAGGAGCTACTCCATGACCATCTACGCTGACAATGCTGCTACCACGAAAATGAGCCGTACCGCGATTGACGCGATGCTGCCTTACTTTGAAAATATATACGGAAATCCCTCAAGCCTCCACACCGTCGGACAGAATGCTGCCGAAGCACTCGACGGTTTCCGCGAAACCATCGCAAAGACCCTCGGCGTCACGGCACAGGAAATTTACTTCACCTCCGGCGGAAGTGAATCCGACAATCAGGCGATTCTGACGGCTGCACGCTACGGGGACCGCAAGGACAAGAAACACATCATCTCCACCGCATTTGAACACCACGCCGTCCTGCATACGCTGAAGAAGCTGGAAAAGCAGGGGTATGAGATTGAACTGCTCAATGTCGGCCCGACCGGAACGGTCACGGCGGAACAGGTGAAGAATGCGATCCGCCCGGACACCTGTTTAGTCACGGTTATGTACGCGAACAACGAAATCGGTTCCGTGATGCCTGTCGCGGAGATCGGAAAGGTCTGCCGGGAACGCGGGGTGTTCTTCCACACCGACGCGGTTCAGGCGGTGGGACATCTCCCGATCAACATCCCCGAACAGAACATCGATATGCTGTCGCTGTCCGCGCACAAGTTCCATGGCCCGAAGGGCGTCGGTGTTCTGTACGTACGGCGCGGGATCCCGGTGGCGAACCTCATCGAAGGCGGCGCACAGGAACGCGGCAAGCGTGCGGGGACGGAAAACCTCGCCGGAATTGCCGGAATGACCGCCGCACTCACCGAAGCGGTCGCGAACATGGAGGAAAACAACCGCAAGGTGACGGCGCTCCGCGATCGTCTGATCGAGGGATTGTCGAAAATCCCGCACTCCGCGCTGAACGGCGATCCGGTAAACCGGCTGCCGGGGAATGTCCACATGTGCTTCGAAGGGATTGAGGGCGAAAGTCTTCTGCTGATGCTCGACGAATACGGCATCTGTGCATCGTCCGGATCGGCGTGCACGTCCGGTTCGCTCGATCCGAGCCATGTATTGCTGGCCATCGGACGTCCGCATGAGATTGCTCACGGTTCGCTGAGATTGTCACTCAGTGAGGAAAACACCGACGAGGAAGTGGACGTGATGCTCGAAAAAATCCCGGAAGTCGTGGAATACCTCCGGAATATGTCCCCGCTGTGGAGAGACAAAATCAACGGCAAAAAGGAATTTGTGTTGTAAATTATAGATACAGACGTAAACCGAACGGAAACAGAGAGTAACAGGAGGAAAAACTATGGCATTATACAGTGCAACCGTAATGGATCATTTCAAGAACCCGCGCAATGTAGGCGTGATCGAAGACGCGGACGGCGTCGGCGAAGTCGGCAACGCAAAGTGCGGCGATATTATGAAGATATACCTCAAAATCGAAGACGACATCATCACGGACGTGAAATTTGAAACCTTCGGCTGCGGTTCCGCGATCGCGTCCAGCTCGATGGCGACGGAGATGATCAAAGGCAAACCGCTCGAAGACGCGATGAACCTGACAAACCGCGCCGTTGCGGAAGCCCTCGACGGTCTGCCGAAGCACAAGCTCCACTGTTCCGTCCTCGCGGAGGAAGCAATCAAAGTGGCACTCAAAGACTACTACGACCGCCACGGCATCGCCTACGACCCGAAAATCTTCCCGGACTGCGAGTCGTGCGACCATTGTCATGTATAAATAAAGTTTATTGGGGAGGACCTTTTTGAAAAAAGGTCCTCCCCAAACCCCTTTTCAAAAACTTTTATACCGGAAAAATTGATTTTTGGATAGTGCAGGAGTATAATAGGGGATAAAGAAATACGATCAAGGAGAGTTGATATTATGGGTAAGGTTTATACGTCTGTGGAGCAGCTGATCGGCGGGACACCGCTTCTGGAGCTGACCAATATTGAAAAGAAATTCGGACTGGAAGCGCGGCTTCTGGCGAAACTGGAATCGTTCAATCCTGCGGGATCGGCAAAGGATCGCGTGGCGTATGAGATGATCCGTGACGCGGAGGAACGCGGGATTCTGAAGCCGGGTTCGGTGATTATTGAGCCGACGTCGGGGAATACGGGCATCGGGCTGGCTGCCGTGGCTGTACCGCGCGGTTACCGCGTGATTATCGTGATGCCAGACTCCATGTCCGTGGAACGGCAGAAGACGATGAAGGCGTACGGCGCGGAGCTTGTGCTGACCCCCGGCGCGCTCGGCATGGCGGGAGCCATCGCGAAGGCGGAAGAGCTGGCAGCAGGCTTGCCGGATTCGTTCATTCCGGATCAGTTCGGCAATCCGGCAAATGCGGCGGCGCACCGGAAGACGACCGGTCCCGAAATCTGGCGTGATACGGACGGTGAAGTTGACATTTTCGTCGCGGGCGTCGGTACGGGCGGAACGATCACTGGAACGGGGGAATACCTCAAGTCCGTGAAGCCGGACGTGAAGGTGATCGCAGTCGAACCGGCAGCATCCCCGCTGCTCTCGGGAGGAACAGCCGGTCCGCACGGGATTCAGGGAATCGGCGCGAACTTTGTTCCGGCGGTGCTGAATACGGAAATCTACGACGAGATCATCCCCGTCACGAACGAAGCGGCATTTGAAACCGGACGGATGCTCGGAAAAACGGAAGGATTCCTCGCAGGCATCAGCTCCGGCGCGGCGCTGTGGGCGGCGGTTGAGGTCGCGAAGCGTCCGGAGAACAAGGAGAAGACGATCGTGGTTCTCCTGCCGGACACGGGTGACCGCTATCTCTCGACGGCGATGTTCGAATAAAAAAGCAGGCGGCAGCTACGCAATGTAACTGCCGCTTGTTATCTGTAATCAGGGAAAGAGAAAAGCAGGCACACCTTTCGGTGTTCCTGCTTCGTGTCAAGGCGCCACCCGGAATCGGACCGGGGAATAAAAGTTTTGCAGACTTCTGCCTTACCGCTTGGCTATGGCGCCATCCCGCTGACAGATGATATTATACTACACCGGACGGCGTTTGTCAATACCTGAACGAAATTTTCTTTGAAAAAATTATTTTCCCGGAATCCGGGAATCGGTGTCGCGGAAGAAGACCTTCTCTTTGGACGCGGAGTACGGTATAATATCCTCAGAATCTTTCCATGCAATGTCAGGAGGTATCATGAAACTGAATTTTTCAGACAATCTGCGTACCATGCGGATGTCAAAGAATCTCACGCAGGAAAAACTGGCGGAAATCCTCGGTGTGTCCGTGCAGACCGTGAGCCGGTGGGAGACCCGGACGAGTTATCCCGACGTGGAGCTTCTGCCCACTCTTGCGGAGCTGTTCGGTGTGACCGTGGACGAGCTGCTCGGCGCGACGGCGGCTCTGCGGGAACAGCGCAAACAGGAAGAATGGATACGCGTGCACGAAATCCTTGGGAAAGATACGGCGGAGACCGTCCGGCTTCTCCGACAGATGCGGAGGGACTACCCCACCGATCCGCAGATCGCACAGTGGCTGTGCCACCAGATCGGGTGGCTTGCGCCGGACATTGCTCCGGAGGAAATGCGGGAGCTTCGTTCGGCGGCGGAATGGCTGCTGAACAATTTTCAGGACAATGCCATCCGGGAAGAAGCGATCTTCGGGCTGGTGCTCGCCGAGGATGACGCCAATTTCCCGGAGATCCTCGACCGGTACGCCGTGAAATGGCTCGATCTGTCGCGGAACAGCCTGCTTGCCAAACGCTACCGCGCACGGGGAGAAAAAGAAAAGTGTGAGTATATCGACCAGCTTTGCCTGAACGGACAGACGACATTCCTCGCCAATATGGACGATCCGCCGACCGCGCTCCGCTGCATCGACCTGTTCACGGGAACGAATGCGGACGGCAAACGCCCCGTTTCCGGCGACGGCGTTCCCGATCTCTGGTTCGGACAACGGGTATTTCTCGGTCTGCGGCTGATGAAGCAGTATGTGAAAAACGGCGCGGAGTTTTGTGAACCGGCGTTTGCGGCGGCAGAGGACGCGCTGTCCCTGTACGAAGCCCTGCTCGCGCTTCCGGAAAATGCGCCGCTGACGTACCGCTGTAAAATGTTTGATCGGATCACAGGGAAAGCGGGGGAACGCAGACGGTCGATCCTGCAGGTTCCGCGCGGGAAGGACGGCAGCGAACCGATCCTGCGGGACGAGACCATGCGGCAGATCATGTTCGATAAGAAAGACCCCCTCGCACTGGAAGCGGACGAACAATGGCTCACCTTCGCATCGGAATGGCTGGACGTTCTGGAAGCCCCCATATTCGATGAAATCCGTCAAGAAGAACGGTTTCAGGACGTTCTCCGCCGGTTCCGCGCAGTCGGCGAAGGAAAACCGTGAAAAACATTGCAAACAGAACGGTTTTATGTTATCATTATACCATCAAATCTGCACATACTCAGTCACTACAACAGATTGAAGTTTTTTGGAAAGGGTTCGGGAAAACCTTTTTGCAAAAAGGTTTTCCCGATATATTTTATCACCATGACTGTTGCCGTAATCACCGGGGCGTCGGCGGGACTCGGACGGGAGTTTCTTGCCGCACTGCCCGAACTTTATCCCGAAATCGAAGAATACTGGCTCATCGCGCGCCGCCGCGAAAAGCTCGAGGAAGCCGCGCGCAGTGTTCCCGTACAGTGCCGGATCTTCCCGCTCGACCTGACCGAAGACGAAAGCTACCGCAAACTTGCGGACTACACCGCTAAAATCAATCCCGATATCCGCCTGCTCATCAACAACTCCGGCTGCGGATTCCTCGGAAACGTCGGCGAAGGCGAACTTTCCAACCAGACCGCGATGATCGACCTCAACCTCAAGGGGCTGACCGCCGTCACGCACACGCTGCTCCCGTACATGAATTACGGCGCGGCGATCATCAATATCTCCTCCATCGCGTCGTTCTGCCCGAACGCGCGCATGACCGTCTACAGCGCCGGAAAGGCGTACGTCACGGCGTTCACGTACGGCATCGGCGAGGAACTGCGCGAACGCGGCATCACCGCCACCGCCGTCTGCCCCGGGCCGATGGATACGGAATTCATCACCCTCGGCGGGATCAAGGGAAACTCGAAGACGTTCGACCTTCTGCCGTACTGCGACCCGAAGAAGGTCGCGCGCGGTTCGCTGAAGGCGGCGCGGAAGGGTAAATCGAACTACACGCCGCGGCTGTTCTATAAATTCTACCGGGGCGTTGCGAAGGTTCTGCCCGTGGAAGTTGTCATGAAGATGAGCAAAACCTGAGAAAACAGTATATACAATAAAAAACGACATGATTTTACGTGACATCATGTCGTTTTTTAACGGTTCACTTTCGGGTTGTCGGTACGTTCCAGCAGATAATCAATGGAAACATCAAAATAATCGGCAAACCGGATCAGAGTTTTGTAATCCGCTTCCCGTGTACCATTTTCGTATCGGCTGATGCTGTTCTGATTCATGGATAAATCCATTGCGAGCTTTACCTGCGATATTTTTCGTTTTTGACGTAATTCTTTCAATCTCATTTCCACATACCTCTTGATATTATTATCCCATATCGGTATAATAAAAAATATCCCGTTTTGGTATAAGCGGAATGTTTTATGAACAGGAGATGCGAAAAAATGAAAAATACATCAAAAAGAGTATTGTCAGGGATACTGGCAATTATGATGCTTGCCGGAAGTGTTATCACCGTTTCCGCGCATTCGGGAAGAACGGACAGCAGGGGCGGGCACAAGGATAACAAGAATATAAGCGGGCTTGGATATTATCATTATCACTGCGGAGGCTATCCGGCTCATCTTCATACCAACGGAGTTTGTCCATATAAAAACAATTCGTCGTACAGCGGTTCTTCCGGATGGACAGATACTTCTGCATGGACAGGCGGAACCGCGGCAGCGACAACTCCGGAGCAATCCGATTCCCGGCAGCCGGATGGTGTAATCGGTTCTGTCGTAACCACGGATATCAAAGCTTACATCAACGGTGCGGAAATTCCGGCGTACAATTTTGACGGCAATATGATAATTATCGGTGCCGATCTGCGTTCCTACGGGTTTGATGTTGTTTATGACAACACTGACCGGACAAGCAGTGTGTCCCTGTCCCCCGATGGCGGAACATGGGATCCGATCATCATCACGGCAGACGACAGTACAGAGGTTGGTACCGAAATCATGAGCGTATATGAAACGGACATAACGATGGTGGTCAATGGCACACCCGTGACGGGATACAACGTGGACGGCAGAATGGCATTCCGTTTTGCGGAACTGGCGGTCTTCGGATCGTACTATTACGATAACGGGAACAGAAGTACAAATCTGTGGATTGGGTGAATTACCCTTTCAATTCGTTATTACCCCTTGCAAACCCACGCAAAATCTGTTATAATCATCAGGCATACTAAAAAAATAGTATACCCGATATATTAAAAAGGTTTTTGAAAGGGGTGCGGGGAAAACTTTTTCCTCAAAAAAGTTTTCCCCGCGAAAAATTATCTTTATGAACAACCAAGCAAAAGTACTCGCAACCGTCGGCGGCAAGCCGATCACCGAAATGGACGTGGAAATGATGCTCATGCAGATGGGTCAGAGAGCGTCCGCGTACAACAATCCGCAGGGCAGAGCAATGATCCTCGATCAGCTCATCAACAGCAAGCTCTTCCTCATGGATGCACAGAAGAATCTGTACGAACGTGAACCCGCGTTCAAGGAACAGTTCAACAAGGTCAAGGAAGAAATGCTTTCCAGATACGCCGTACAGAAGGCAGTGGAACGCGTTCGCGTAACCGATGAAGAAGCAAAGAAGTATTTCGAAGAAAATCCCGATCAGTTCGCACCCGAAATGACCTTCAACGCAAGTCATATCCTCGTTGAAACCGAAGAAAAGGCAGCGGAAATCGCAGAACAGATCAAGAATGGTGAAATCACCTTCGAAGAAGCTGCAATGCAGTTCAGCTCCTGCCCGTCCAAGCAGAACGGCGGTTCCCTCGGCGAATTCGGCCACGGTCAGATGGTTCCCGAATTCGAAGCGGCATGCGAAGCCCTCGAAGAAGGCGAACTCTCCGCTCCCGTACAGACCCAGTTCGGCTGGCACCTCATCAAGCTCGCCTCCAAGGGGATGGGCAAGCCCGTCGAATACAAGGACGTTGCCGAACAGCTCAAGGAAGCCCTCATGGGTGAAAAGCAGAACGCAGCTTACCAGAGCAAGATCAACCAGCTCAAGCTCCTCTTCCCGGTTGACAAGTTTTAATTGAATAAAAGATATGTGGGGGTAACTTTTTCGAAAAAAAGTTTCCCCCACACCCCTTTCAAAAAGCTTCAATCTATGATAGGAAACAGAGTCTGTGCAGATCTGGGGGACTAAACCGGACGTTGAATCCGGCTCGGCGGATGGATTATTGATTTTGTACGGGAAATCCGGTATACTTTACTCAGAAACAGCGCTGTTTACTTTTTCAGGCATCCGAAAGGAATTTTATGATGAATGTTTATATTGGTGAAAACGTCCGCCGCCTGCGCGGGGAACGCGGGCTGACGCAGGAGGAACTTGCGGATTTCCTCGGCGTGACCTTTCAGGCAGTTTCCAAGTGGGAGCGGGGGCTGGCGTATCCGGATATCGAGACGATCCCGGTGATTGCGAATTATTTCGGTGTTACCATTGATGAACTCATGGGCAATTCCCGTATCCGTGCGGAAGAGCGGATTGCCGAGTATCTGGAAGAGTACGAACGTCTGACGATGCTTTGCACGGAGGAATCGCAGAGGGAGAAAAACGCCCTTGCGAAAACGGCGTACGCGGAATTCCCGTACGACTGGCGGATTATCAATATGTACCGGAACAGCCTCGTCTGCGGACGCGACGCGGAGGATTTCGGCGATACGAAGCCGACGATCCGTTTTCTCTGCGAAAAAATCATTTCCGGCTGCACGGACGATTATTTCCGGCAGTGCGCGGTGAGCAGTCTGCTGGAAATTGCGGAAACGCGGGAGGAAGAGAAGAAATACCTTGCCCTGCTGAACGACGATTTCTGCATCCTGCGCGGGGAAAAGCGTGAGGACATCGCGTTCGAACGGGGCAGATTCGGTGAAGCTCTGCGGCATTGTCAGGCGAATCTGCAGGAATACCTCGGCTGGTTCCTCATGAAAGTCGACACGCTCACGGACAGCGGAATCGTACCGGATGAAATGCGGATGTCCACGGAACAGAAAATCATGGTGAACGAAAAGGTCATCGGCATCCTGCGTCTGCTGTTCGAGAACGGTGATTTCGGCGGATGGACGTGGAACATCGCCTGCAAATACGAAGAAAACGCACGCAGTTTCTTCCGTCTCGGGAGAATTGACGAAGGACTGGCGGCGTTCGAGGAATCCGTGGAATACTGGCTGCGGTACGATGCTCTGCCGGAGAAGTTTTTGTACACATCGGTACTGTTCGACCGTTCGGAATTCGTGCGGGACGGACGGGATACGGCGGACACGGAATATAAGAAACCTGCGCGGTATCTCGGATGGATCGGAAGCATGGATGTCTACGACTGCGTGAGGGAAAACGAACGGTTCCGCGCGGCGGTGAAACGTCTGGAAGAGGCAGGAAAATAACGGGTTTGTTTACATTTTCTTCATCCTATGCTGTTCCACCTGTGGTATACTGGAAACGGAATACAGCAAAAGGAGGATGCTCTCATGAAGGAACTCGTGAAAAAACTCTGGAAAGATTGGGCGGTTCTGCCGTTTCTGATGGCGGTGTTTGCGCTGATCTGTTTTCTTCTGGTGTTCGCGATGATGATGTCGATGGTGGAACCGCCGGTTGCCCGGACAATGGTTCTGCTTCTGCCTGCGCTGATCCTTGCGGGATTCGGCGTTCTTGCGAATCTTCTGCACTTTCCGCTCGGCGTGATCTGGGGCGTCACGATCCTGTTGACGGCTGTTCTGGGGGTCTGGGGCTTTCGGGAGACATTTTTCGTTGCGCTCGAAGCCTTCACGACCACTACGACGGATATCCGCTATTACGAACGTGCATACGATTCCATCGATCACGAGGAGTATCTGGACGGGATCTTTCCGGAAGAGATTCCGGAAAACGCGAAGAACGTGGAATTCCTGTATTATCCGCAGTTTCTGCAGGGAGGAGAAGTGTTTGAGCTATCCTTTATCACAGACGGAGAATCCCTTGCAGTGTGGGACGAATTTCTCAGAGAACACGCGGAATGGTCCGGTCCGGACACGGAATGGTGCGAACTCAACGACTACGGCAGAAGTGAAGAAGGCGTCACCCGCTACCACCTCTACTGGGACGGCGGCTACAACCACGGCGAAATCGGCTACGTGCAGATTACTCCGTCGGAGAATCTCATACGTTTTTACTACAGCCATTGGTAATAAAAAAAGAACAAAACCCTGTCCTTTTTCCGTATAAAGTTTTTTGATGGGGGTTCGGGGGAAACTTTTTTCCAAAAAAGTTTCCCCCGAGTTTTTATTATTTCAGAAATCTGAATTTCGATACGATCATCGGTTCGCGGGCTTTATTGCGGCAGACATCGAAGAAGCAGACGAGGTTGATGATAGTAGCGAGGAGCATGCAGATGGCCGTGGCGATCCAGCCGAGGATGGGAACGATTGCGAAGAACCCGGAGAGGATGGCACAGATCTGGATTTTCAGAGCCTGCCGGACATGGAACGAGGCGTAGGGCGACGTTCCCGAGGCGAGCAGAGCGATCACAATCCCGACCCAGCTGAGCAGGTACGGTGCCATGGCGATCACTTTGTTCTGCGAAATATCTGCGGGGGAAAATTCCGCTGTGTGATCGGTCTTTTCTGCGGCAAACGACGGTGCCGGCGGGGGATCGAGAATCATCAGAGGATTTCCGCATTTTTCGCAGACATTGGCAGAATCTTCGTAGGAAATCCTGCAGTTCGGACAGACTTTCATAGGAATACCTCCGTAACAGATTGATTTATTCCATCCCGAACATCCACGGATTGATCGTGTCGAGCGTGCCGAACGTGTAGCCGCGGCCGATCAGCGTTTCGATCATCCACGGCATCAGATCAATCGTTTCGGGAACGGTTTCGTGCATTAATATAATGATGGGAACTTCTCCCGTATTTACCTTCGCATCAAAGGTGGAGAGGAACGTATCACGGATGTAATCGTAGGTGTCCGTGCCGTACGGCGCCGTATAGAGAACCGCGTCGTTGGTAACTACGTTCCAGTCGTACACGCGGTACGCGTGGGACGCGAGCATTTCCGTCATCGCGAGCCCTTTGTCCGTCCCGCCGATGGCGGCGTTGTTCGACCCGCCCGGATAGCGGAACAGCTTGTGCGCGTCGTCGAGTGTGATTCCCGCTGCCTTGACGATTTCTTCCCACTGCAGAAGCTCTTCTTCCAGTGCTTCCGTCGAGGCGTAGATTTTATCGTAGATGTGCGTGACGGAATGACAGCCGATCTGATGTCCGCGGTCAACGATCGCTTTCGCCGACGCGGGATAGCTCTGTGCCGATTCGCCGGTCACGAAAAAGGTCGCCTTGACTCCGTACGTGTCCAGCACATCGAGAAGACGGATCGTCTCCGTGTAGGTCGGACCGTCGTCGTAGGTCAGATAGACCACATTGGAGCCGTCCGCTTCCGCCGCAGGCTGCACGGGTTTTGCCGCGCTTACGTACAGCGTCACGGCGCAGGCCGTGTTGATGTAGTACGCCTTGTCATCCGAGAATCCGGCATATTCGATGGCGTAGACGTGGTTTCCCGGCGCGGGATTGCGGCGCGTGACGATCTGCGGCTCAATGTTGTACATTGCAAGTGCCGCTTTGACCATATCCGCATCATTGGACGAAAAGTGCGGAACAACCGTGTAGCCGATTTTTTCCGTATCCGCCGCCTCCGTATAGACCACCTCCGGCACATACGCCGACGGCAGATTTTCCTTGTGCCGCGCCGTTTTCAGAAGCGGAGCCGTCGTGCGGTCTTTGGACGCCGCGACTCCGGGCGAAGATTCCTCGGACGCGACCGGAATCAGCGTGAAAAATTCACGGATTCCGTCAAATTCCGAGCGAAACAGTTCCCATTCCGTTTTCGGATTTCCCGAACCGCAGGCGGTAAGAAGAAACGGGAAGACGAACAGGAACATAAGCAAACGTGTGAAATATTTACGATGTTCTTTCAATATTATGTACCATGATTTTCGGAGAGAATGGGGACGCATTCAGGCTTCGACGCGGACGGCTTTCGTGCATTTTCCGCTGGATTCGTCAATTTCAAAATACGCGCCGTTGATCCTGCAGTTTCCGACCGCCGGTTCAAAGAGAACGGGCGTACGTACCGTGAACTTGTGGACGATGGACTCGATTTTCACACCGAGGATGCCGTTCATGGAGCCGCACATACCGAGGTCGGTGATGTAGCCCGTACCGCCGGGCAGAATGCAGATGTCCGCCGTGGGAATATGCGTGTGCGTACCCCATACAGCAGAGAATTTCCCGTCGAAATAGCGCGCGAAGAAGAGTTTTTCACTGGTCGCTTCCGCGTGAATGTCGCATACAGCGATATCATACCGCCCGGATTCTTTTTTCAGAATCCGTTCCGCCACTTCCGCAGGCGGTGTCACCGGCTCCATGTACACATTCCCGCAGACGTTCATCACGAGTACGCGGTATCCGCGTACATCGGCGATGACGTAGCCCATGCCTGCCGCTCCCGCAGGATAATTCGCGGGACGGATCAGATATTCCTCATCATCGAGCATATTGTAGATTTCGCGGCGTTTCCACGTGTGGTTGCCGCCGGTGATGATGTCGGCGCCGCAGTCATAAAGCCGTTCGGCGGAATCCCGGGAAATCCCGTTGCCTTCGGCGGAGTTTTCGCCGTTCACGATTACGAGATCGGCATTGTATTTGGTACGAAGTCCGCGCAGTCTGCCGCCGGATTCGAGGTAAGAAACCCCTTCGGAACCGACAACATCGCCCAGACAGAGCAATTTCAGCATAAAAAACCTCAAAAATATGAAAAACTAAAGACAAAAAACAGCTGTCCGGCTGTCAGCAAAACAAAAATCCAATTCCCGCGGTTAGCCGAATCCACTTCCCATACGGACGGCAGTTCTGTTGCCGTCGTATTCTCTACCCTCCAACGGAAAAAAGGAGGGGGTGTCCAGAGGTGGAACGCCTCTGGTCGGGGAGATTCATAAGAGGGCCGCGACCGGTCCTCTTATGCGCCGCCCCGCGCAGGGGCATAAATTTGAAAAACGACCGAAGGGTGTTTTTCTTCCTTATAAATCAAGCATGAATTTTAAACTTCACAAAAATAAAAACCGCCTCCCATGCGTGTGGAACTCCACCTGCATATGAGACGTTTTTCATTCGATAAAAGTTCCGCGTTTTTTGCGAATTTCCGGAAAATTTCTGTGCCGTATGCGTCAATACGACATTCCGCGTCTGCGGCGGTTGTAATCCGAACGCGGGTTGACGATTTCACGCCAGTCAAGATCGCCGTGATCGAGCGCGCAGATCAGAACTTCCGCAGTCGCAATGTTCGTCGCAACCGGAACATTATGAACATCGCACATACGAAGCAGATTGTTTTCGTTTTCATCGTATCCGAGATTCGGCGTGGTGCTGCGGAAATACAGCAGAACGTCAATTTCGTTGTAGGAAATACGGGAAGTTATCTGCTGCGTACCCCCGTGTTCGCCGGATAACAGTTTTTCGATTTCCAGACCGGTTGCTTCCTGTACGTACTTGCCGGTTGTACTTGTCGCGCAGATGTTGTGCTTCGACAAGATGCCGCAGTACGCAATGCAAAACTGTGTCATAAGTTCTTTTTTGGTGTCGTCAGCGATAAGTGCAATATCCATATTTCCTCCATCCCTTTCTTTTGTGATGAGTCTGCTTCAATTTCAAGGATTAACAAAATATATGCAGGGTAAACAGGTAACGTAAGTAAAAAATTACAGCGCCAGCGCACG
>JBGVOJ010000079.1:0-4577 GCA_045126415.1 Eubacteriales bacterium
GGAGTCGCCCTGAAACAAAATACGGATCATCGTTTTTTACCTCCGTTGACAAAGTTTTACTGCCTTTATTATAAAGTCAAAAACAGGGTTTGTCAATGTATGACCGGGAATTTCCGGAGGATGTTTTGACGTATGCTTGACATTTGCGGATGTGTATATTATAATTTGAACAAATCATTGTTCCAAAGGAGAATAAGGAAGCGTATGAATATCAATCTTGCGGAATACTGCAATCAACGGATCCGCTGTTCCTGCGGTCGGGAACACTTCTGTCCGATTTCCGGTATTGTGATCTGCCGCGGTGCGCTGGATCGTCTGCCGGAAGTTCTGAACGGGTATCAGAAAATCTTTCTGGCTGCGGATACCAATACCTACCGTGCCTGCGGGGAACGTGTGTACGATTTGCTGAAGGAAAAATGTATCGGACTTCTGATATACGAATGTGATGGTGTACTGGTTCCGGATGAGGAGGCGATCCGGCTGCTTGACGAACGTGTGCCGGAGGATGCTGATATGATTCTCGGGATTGGTTCCGGTGTCATCAACGATCTCTGCAAATATACCGCATGGCAGAGGAATCTGGATTGTACAATTGTTGCTACCGCCCCTTCCATGGACGGATTTGCGTCTTCCGGTGCCGCCATGATAATCGACGGGATGAAAGTGACCTACACTGTACAGCCGCCCAAATATATTATCGCGGATATCGATGTTGTGAAAAACGCTCCCATGGACATGATCCGTTCGGGATACGGCGATATCATCGGCAAATACAGTTCTCTGAACGACTGGAAACTGAGTCATCTCATCTCCGGTGAATATTTCTGTGCGGAGATTCATGATCTTGTCCTGCGGACGACGGATGAGATCCGTGATCTGGCGGCCGGAATTGCTGCCCGGGAGGATCATGCTATCGAACAGCTGACCAAGGCACTGGTGCTGATCGGGATCACACTGAGCCTTGTGGAAACAACGCGTCCCGGTTCCGGCAGTGAACATCATCTGTCCCATTTCTTTGAGATCGTCGGTCTGATCCATCATCAGAAACATTTTCCGCATGGTACCGATGTGGCTTACAATACCATCCTGACTGCCGGTATGCGGGAACAGATCTGCCAGATGGAAGAACCTTTCTTCTGTGAAGAAACGAAAGAATACAGAGACAGCGCATGGGAACGCATTTATTCTTCCGTGGCTGATGAGGTTCGTATGCTTCAGCAGGAAGCCGGCAGTTACGAACGCGATCTGATTCCGGTCTATCGCGAGAACTGGCAGGAGATCCGGAAGATCCTCGAAAAATGTCCTTCGGCTGCCGAATGTGATAAAATGATGCGTGCCGTCGGGCTTTCTTTTCCGGAATGTGAACGTCTGTACGGGCGTGAGAAAATCCGTGACGCGATGCTGTATGGAAAGGATCTCAAAAACCGGTACAGTGTGCTCTGGCTTTACTATTCCCTGTTTTCGGGAGATCGCCGTCAGGTAGACTATACGACGTTTCTGACAAAGCAGGAGGAGATATGACTTACGATTTCGAAGCACTGGAGGAAGTTTTCCGGCATCTCCCTGAAGATTCAGGGGAACGGACGGCTCACGCTATCCGTAGGCATCGCCGGGTATTCGTTTACGGTGCGGGACGTTCGGGACTCATGCTGAAAGCTCTGGCGATGCGTCTGGCGCAGGCGGGACGGGTGGTCTATGTTGTCGGCGAAACAGTGACCCCTGCCATCGGAGAAGACGATCTTCTGATTCTTGCATCCGCTTCGGGAAATACAGCCAGTGTCTGCCGGTATGCGAAAGCCGCAAAAGAGGTCGGGGCGGATTTATGGATCCTCACAGCATCTCTGCAGTCGGAACTTACCGGGATAGCCGGAGCGGATGTGTGTTTCCGCACACCGACTAAAGAGGAGGTGGACAGTTCCGGAAGTATCATGGGAACACTGTTTGAACAGGCACTGCTGCTGTTCTGCGATCAGGTGATCCTGTGTCTGAATGAAGATACTGCCGGAATGCGCAGGCGTCATGCAAATCTGGAATGAAATACAAAAAACGGGAATGTCTCCTGAGGTGAAAGGGACATTCCCGTGATTTTTTACAATGATGCTGTGCAGGATTATTTCACTGCTTTGACGGCGTATTCTTCCAGCAGAACAACGTAATCGTGATACCGGGTGAGCGGACAGTCCGGAGGGGTCTGGTGATCGACGCTCGGGATAAAACCACCGGTTTTCATTACGGGAAGGAGGCGTTCAAATTCGTTACGCATCGCTTCCGTACTGCGTCGCATGGTCATTTTATCGAATGCACCGATGAAAATGAAATCCGGATATGCTTCACGCAGAGCCGCGACATCAACGCCTGCCTGACGTTCGAGAGGAAGAACGCCTTCGATTCCTACGTTCTTCATCCACGGGATCATTTTGGAGACATCGCCGTCGGTATCCACAATAACCTTTGTTCCGTGTGCCCGGATCACCGGGATCACTTTCCGGTAATACGGTGCCAGGAATTCGTTGAAGCAGCTTTCGGAGATCATCGGACCGTTGTTATAGCTCATATCTTCTCCGAATGTCATGAAATCCGGTGTGAGGATCTCATAGATACGCTGGATTTGCCGGATCTGATATTCTGCAAGGTCATCCAGAATACGGTGATACAGTTCCGGATAGTCGTAAAAGGAATACAGATGATTCTCGATCCCGAACAGGGTACGCGGAAACCAGAATCCGCCGTCGAGGGAAAACCAGATCGGAAATTCACCGGCTTCATGACGGCTTTTCAGACGGCGCATGGCTTCCAGCTGTCCGTCCGGACCATGTTCCGGATACAGATACGGCAGCAGATTTTCATAATCCTCTTCATTTTCCATAATCGGTCCGCCGTAGAAGGATGGCTGCGGGCAGTTTCCCGCACGATGCGGAAGCCAAAACTGTACGTGGCGGTCGAGTCCGAGGGCGGGGGCTATTCCGTCCCAGGGGATGTCAGGAGACAGTCCCTGACTGTGCCATGCCTGAAGGGTTTCTCCCCACCAGGAAGCCCATTCGATCATAGGAAGACGGTCATCCGGCTTTTCAAAGTGGAGTACTGCCTGAAATCGTTCTCTGTTTGTCATAATTTCAATTGTCCTTATCTGAAGATTTCCATGATATCGCGTGCGGAACGTACGGCGGCGTCAAAATCAGCTCCCCAGCTGCATTCCAGACTGATGCGTTCCACTCCCGGACAATGTTTCAGCAGTTCGGCCAGACGGAGAAGCTGACCGCGGTCTTCTTCCTGCGGGACGCCGCGGTCCGAGAGACGTGCGTAATGCGCATGGTACAGCAGATCGGCATACTGCGGCAGCGAATCGAGATCATCGCCGTTTTTTGCGTGATGGTAGAAATCCACCAGAACTCCGACCGCCGGATGGTTTGCCATACGGGCAGCGGCAGCACCTTCTGCTACCGTGTGAATGTAGTTGCACTCATTGCGGGAGAGAGGTTCCACTACGATTTTCATTCCGTGGTGTTCCGCCGCTTCTCCACAGACCGTCAGGACACGGGAAAACTGACGGTCGGTTTCCTCACGGCTCATATCTTCACGGAGTCCGCGTACAAATCCGCTTCCGATTACGGCGATCTTCCCTCCCCAGGAGGCGGCACGGCGGAATCCCGTTTCCGCATAGGCAGCGATATCCCGGAGAAGCGGATCCTGATTGCCGTCGGGAGCGTACAGTTTCGTTCCGCCGCGGAAGAAGATGTTGTATGCTTCTCCTGCAAGAGAATATTTTTCGACAAGTGCGGTCTGGGTGCGGTAGTTTTCTTCATCCAGATCAGTCAGCCAGCTGAAGCAGGCTTCAAAATAATCATACCCCAGTTCTGTAAGAAGGGGGAGTTTATCGGGAGATGTACATACACCGATTTTCATTGGATTGTCCTTTCTGTCCTTGTTATGTCTGTTTTTCTTGTATGATATCATGTTTTTTTGTTTATGTCAATAAAAAAACGGAGATCGATGACATGGAATTTATACATTCCCGATGGTATCCGAACACTATGTTTTTTAATTCAGCACATTTACACTTTGAAAAAATTGTTTGTATATGAAAAATGGATTGACAAAAGCACATAAAAAACATAAAATATAGGCATATCCTGTGTGTTTCCGGAATCTGCCGGAAGGATTTCGGATTTCACAAAATACAAAATATTCTGCTGGAGGAAAAAATGAGTAAATTACTGGTAGCGGATAAGGGTACCGCCTATTTACCGATCGTTGTCGGTGCAGATGCCCCTCAGGAAATCAAAACGGCAGCAAGAGATCTGGCTCACACATTATGGCGCATGACCGGCGCAAAATTCGAAATTGCCGAAAGCTGCGAAGGTGCTTCGATTCATTTTGTCATCGACGACAAGCTGGAAGAGGAACAGTTTGTGATCAAAAGCTGCGCCTGCTGCGGTCTGAAAATCGCCGGCGGTTCCGGTCAGGGTGTCATGTACGGGATCTATGCCCTGCTTGAGGATATTCTGGGTGTCCGTTTCTATGCACACGATGTGACCAAAATCCCGGCTATGGAAACCATCGAATTTGAAGACCTCGAT
>JBGVOJ010000080.1:0-7983 GCA_045126415.1 Eubacteriales bacterium
ATCTGCATCGGTTTCAGCATTGTGAGTAATCAGGTCAAGCTCGCTGTAGACATGAGAAACAAGGTATTCAAGTGCCTGATCGATCTTTGCCTTAGCATCACCGGCTTTAATTTCGATGTGCTCACCGGCAACGTAGAACTCAGCATTGATGATTGCCTTTCTCAGTTCCTCGTTTGCAGAAGTCTCCAGACGGGTAGCTTCATCCTGCTGATCACGGATAATATCCTGTACAGACTTCGGAAGCTGAGCCACATTACGCTGCTTGACGTATTTGCGGATTTTCATTGCCTGTTCCAGAGCATTGTAGTAATCCGTATCTGCAAGAACGGCGATAGCCTGTCCATGAGATTCTGTCATCAGACGGAAGGTGGACTTTTCGGTGCCATCGGTCGCTACAGTCAGGAACTTCAACCGCATACCGCCGGTCATGGCACCAACAGTGACGCCATCAACCATCTGGTCAAACGCGAAGTCATACTTGCCGTAGCGATATTTCTTTGTGGTATAGATGTCTGCGAAGATCATCTGTGCGATACGCTCAACGATAGCAGCAGTATCGACAGAGGTTTCATTCTTGATCGCTCTCTGAATATCCTGTTCCTCATCAGTCAGGAAGTTATATGTATCTCCGGTTCTGCCGATATAGTTCTGACCATGCAGACGGTTCAGAGACTCACGTACAGTTTCACGGAGTGTAATCTTGTCAACGCGGATGTCATCAGCCATAAGGATAACAATGTTGTCCAGGTTTGCGGGAACATCATTGTCGATATAGCGGATCAGGTACAGAAGCTTCAGAACATCAACGTCATAAGGTTCAATACCGGCATCGCCAGCTTCTGCAGCACGGGCGCAGCGCTCGATAACGCGACGAATAGCACCGTCAAGGAATCCGTGAACCGTATCGTAGAAGCGGAAGAAAGGAACAATAGCATATTCGTCCTTGTCCTGAACTCTCTGTGCTGCTTCCTGGAATCCGGACAGCATGGAACGCTCACCACCGGACAGATGCTTACCGGAGTTTCCGTGCTTACGGATCTCAGCAAACACTTTCTGCATGATGATGAATTGATAAGGAACGAACGGGAAATTCGTAGTAAAATCGAAAGAGGTTCCGTAGCCCTTGATGTCAAGCTGTGCGCCGTTAAAGGTAAACAGGTTGCGCATCACGGAATCGTTCTGATTATAAATCTCAGTCAGAGTAGCTTCGGACTCTGCGTTCTTCTTCAGAATACGCTTTTGGATAACCTCATCGACAGAAGAGGAGGACAGAGAAAGTCTGGTCTTGAAACGAGCCTGAATTCGGGAGAACTCATCGGCACGGACCTTGATGATCTCGTCGATGGCTTCCTGTCCGGTGCAGACTACCCAAACTTTACCTTCGCACTCACTACCGAGCTTTTCGGTCAGGGACTGCAGATTCAGCAGCATATCGGTGTCCGTGCCGACATACTGACCAACCTCGTCGATCATGAACAGCAGACGGAAGTTCTTAGGCTTCTTGTCAACATACTCCTTGATGTCGCGGACAAGCTGTGCAATAGACAGCTCAGTAGCAGTTTTATCATTGAACCACTTTTTAGCATCATCTTCACTCATATCAAGGACTTCCATCAGAGTGGGAATGATGAACTTGCCGTTGAAGGCAAATGCACGGCGCATTTCAACCCAAGGTTTGCCTTTCTTCTGCTCGAACACTCTGCGGAACTCTTCAGTCTTTCCGCTTTGTTCGATGTAGTATTCAAGCATTGCAACCTTGAGGTTTTCACCATAGAAGCCAAGGTGGTTATAGAACATCTTGGCAAAGACACGCATAACTGCGGTCTTGTCCTTGTTGATAGAACTTTCAATATCAATATTGAAAAGAATGGTTTCTGTTTCGCCTCTGGTAGCGCGGTCGATCTGCATGAAGGTAGCAGGATCATCCTCGAACTTCTGACGGAACATCTCAACGGTAGTCGTACCGGCTACGGATTTATTCTCCAGAATGTAAGAGAGCATTTTCAGAAAGTGAGATTTACCGCTTCCAAAGAAACCGGAAATCCAGACACCAATATCTGCAGTGGGCACAGTGAAAGAGTCACTGTAGTAGTTGAAGAAGGCCGAGAAGTGCTTTCTCAGTTCCTTGGTAATGACGTATTCTTTTACTTCTTGCTCGATAACATCATTAGCGTCCTGATCGACTTTGATAACGCCGTTGATCTGACGGTTAATGTCATCGTGGAACATATTTTGTATTCTCATGGTCAGCCTCCTTAGATTTCATTAAATGCTCTGTAATAGGGATTCGGGGTCAGTTTATTAAACAGGCGAACATAACTGCCGTCAAAGGTTCCCGGATACATTACAAGAATAGGTATATCGCTGAAATGGGGCTGCAGTGCCTCAAGCAGCGAATGAACTCTCATGAATGGGAAAATATCACCTACGCCGGTAAGCATCAACACATCACCCGGTCTATGCGGTTCATATTGAATCTTCTCAATAAACTCGCCTTCACCGATAGCGGAGTGAAGCTGTTCGAGCAAAAACTCTTTGCCATCGGATTCTTCCATTTCGGGGATAGCATCTGTGATGTCGATGTCATCGCACAAAGAGAGGAAAGTTTCATATAAATTACACTCAACGAGGTGGCAGGCGATTGTCTGATCGGTAGTGATTTGGTCAATGAACTGCCGCACGGTCATTTCATCAACTGCATCGTAGCAAAAAATACGGATGTTAACCTCGTTGCTGAGTCCCTTACCTTCAAGGAATTCCGGTTCTTGAATATGGATGCGCAAGTTGTCCAAGCGCTCTTTAATATCAGCCATGTTGCGCCTCCTTTAAGAAAAATAGTTGAATGCCGGGAGAATGATGTCGTCATTGTTGCTCTTGATGGCATTTTCCAGAACAGGATTCAGCCACACCGGGTTGAGATGATCGGAGCGAATATCGTCCAGATACTCAGTTTCAACCAGGATTCTTGCAATGATCTGTTTCAGCTTTGTGATGGTAGTGTCACTCCATGTAGCAACAGCATCATCCTGCTCCTGCAACCGCATGAAAAAGGTATTCAAGTCTATCTTACCAAAAGAAGTATCCCTTAAACGGTACTTTTCTCCTACGACCGTAAGCATGAACTCCCATACAAGACGGCTTTGTTTCATCAAGGCATATAGACAAATTTGTTTTGCAATATCATTCGGCTGAGTCGCCATAGCAGCAATGAGAGAATCATCTCCCATATTCTTCAGCCTTTTTACACAAGCACCAGCCATCTTTCTGATGGATTTCTCAGTAGGATACTGGAAAAGATTCTCTTTACATATCTGATCGACTATTTCATCATCGCCAAGGCCCTCGAACATCAACCTTGCTGTTGTTCTCATTTCAAAGAATAAAAATGGTTCTCTGGTTAGAGAAGCAATATACGGATATGTGCTGTCCATATTGCCCTCCTTATTCGCGTGCGCTTGTTTCCGGCAGCACTTCCATAATGTCATCAAAAGTGCAGTTCAGCGCTCTGCAGATCTTGGCGAGTGTGTCAGTGTTCACGTTTTCGCCCCGGTTGAGCTTACTAATCGTATATGTACTGAGATTAGCCATTTCGGCCAGTTCTTTTTTCTTAAGATCTCTATCAATTAAAAGTTTCCAGAGTCGTTTATAGCTAACAGGCATGTGTATACAATCCTTTCGTATCACCATCAGGTTATAATAATCGCCATTATAGCATAGTATAGCACAATTAACGACCATTTTCAACACAAAAATGAAGCGAAAGCACAAGTATTTTTATTATTATTGTTAAAAATTATTACAATCGTTCAGCAGATGATCTGCTAAATGTACTAACAGGAGTTAAAGTCTATTAACGTGAAAATCCCCCTCACATCCCAGCAAGAAACAAGTACAAAAACAAAGCCCATCGGAATGAGCAAAAACAAGCATAGATCGGAGGTTAGGTTGTAACTTGCGAAAAAATATCAAGTAATGCCTCATCGGAAAAGGCAATTCCCAATTTTGAAAGTTGTTTCAAGTGGGAATTCACTTTCTTTTCCCGGTTGAACTGCGTGTAATACTCAGCACCAAGATCATAGAAGTCAGCCCCGCAGAGAACAAAATAGATCGCAATTGCCATAGAATGAGTAACTGCCATGGTTGCACGATTCCTGCCCCCGTGGGTTATAAGTCGGCTGTACTGTGCAGAGAAAAAGGAATTCTTGTTGTGTATTTGAACCACTGGCTAGAAAGAGGGTTATGAAGGTAACCCAAAGCCGTACTACGAAGGATTTTGCTCATTTTCTGCAGGAATTGGTGGATCATCATTACAGTCATTGTGAGAAAATTGTACTGGTTATGCTTCTCACTTTCCTTTCCTGTCAAGCTTTTTCCGCCACCCCGCCTTATCGAGATTTTCCGACTTCCGCACGCTCATGATCGCGTCCCCCATCGCTTCGTAGCACATCTCCATGCTCGGCGCATTCTGTTCAAAGTTCGCCGCGCGTTCTCTCCGGATGCCGATCTTTCCGGCGGTTTCCACGGCGTCAATGTTCGCCGCAAGGAAGATGAACTCCCAGCCGTACTTCTCGGTCTGCCGCTTCACCATTTTCTTCACGGTCCCGCTGTCATACCGATGGCTGGCGTTTTCCATCCCGTCCGTGGTGATGAGGAAAATCGTGTGTTCCGGCACATCCTCGCGCCGCGCGTACTTGTGGATGTTTCCGATGTGCTTGATTGCATCGCCGAGCGCATCGAGCAGAGCCGTGCATCCGCCGACGCGGTAGTCGTCCTCGGTGAGAGGGCGGATGTCCTCGAGCGGAACGCGGTCGTGGAACACTTCGCTGTGATTGGAGAAGAGAACGGTGGATACGTAACAGGTGCCGTCGAGCTTTTTCTGCTTGGCGATGGCGGCGTTGAATCCGCCGATGGTGTCCGCTTCGAAGCCGGCCATGGAGCCGCTGCGGTCGAGAATAAAGACGATTTCGGTGATGTTGTTGTTCATAGTAAAAACCTCTCTTTCTTTTGTGACTACAGTATATCACATCAAAAGAGAGGTTTGGTCGCATGGCAGGCGACATTTCACGCCCCAAGCAGCGGCTGATCGAACGCAAACAGCGCCTCGTTGATCTCGTACATATCATATTTCCCGTGTTCGATGAAAAATTCCAGGATAATATCAAACTTGTTCGATCGGGACAGCGCAAATCCCGCCTTCATCAGCATATCCTTCGTCTCGTCCAGCGGAAGCTCCAGCGCCACCGCAAAGGCGAGCACCGTCGGCTTCGACGGCTTGTAGTGCTTGTCCGAACGGATCTTCGAGAACAGTTTCCGGTCGATGTTGGCTTTCTTGTAGCATTCCGAATCCTTCATCCCCGACTCGTCGATCTTGCGGAGCAGCATCTCCGAGAAACTTTCGTCGATCTGCCCGAGTGCTTCTTCCAGTGAAACGGACGTCCTATTAAAGCTCGGAGCCGGAACGGCATCCGGTGCGGCATCCGGAGCACCCATGAAATCCATATCTTCACGGGTGTCGAACCGGGATTTTCCTTCCGGTTTTGTCCGGTGCGTCTTTTCCGCACGGGATTTCCGGACACGGCGTTCTTCAAAACAGGACGGAAAGAAATCCTCATGTTCCTCCACATACCGGTCATCGATGCAGGAAACGATATCCGACGTCAGCTTTTCGCTGAGCGCGAACGAAGTCCGGTCGTAGATCACGATGTACACGGTCATTTCGTGGTCTTCCAGAAACTCCCCGATGCAGCGCATGGCAACGTCCAGCACCTGATCCTTCGGATATCCGTACACCCCGGAGGAGATCAGCGGAAACGCGACGGTTCTGCAGCGGTATTTTTTCGCGAGCTGCAGGGATTTGGTGTAGCAGGATTCCAGAAGCGCACGTTCTCCGGAGTCGCCGCCCCGCCAGACCGGTCCCACGGTGTGGATCACGTATCTGCAGGGCAGGGAAAAGCCGGGCGTGATCTTCGCCTGACCGAGTTCGCAGCTGTTCAGCTTTTCGCAGGCGGCAAGAAGCTTCGGACCCGCGGCGGTATGGATGGCGAGATCGACTCCGCCGCCCGGAATGAGGCTTTCGTTGGATGTATTGACAATGGCGTCACAGCGGACTTTGGTGATGTCCTGCCGGATGATCTGGATGGGCATGAGTTACCTCCTACTTTTGGTGGGCTGGATCACCCGACCACCTATTTATTCGTTTTAATTGCTTGCAATAAAAATGTTTTCATTTAGCACATGCTTATCCCTCTTCAATCATATAAACCACAAACGGAAGCGCAAGATCTTCCGTCCATGTCTGACGGTATCGCTGGTTTTCTCGATCCATGATTTCCTTGATTTCCGGATCGTTTTCCGGGTCGGCCACTTCCGCTACAAACTTCTTTCCCACATCCATCAGCCGGGCGATTGTCTCGTTTTTGAATCGCGTGATGTGCCCGATCTTGTCTTCTTCCGTACGGTAGACGGCGATCGCCCATTTGTCTTTCTCGTTTTCCGGCTCGCGGTACAGCAGAAGTTCGTCCCCCGGCTTCAGCTCTCTGAGCGCTTTCTGTTCTTCTTTGCTTTCAATATAATGATCCATTCCCGCAATTGCGGTTTTCAGTACCGTAATCTTCTGTTCTTTGGGTCTGGAACTGTCGCGGTTGTACATTCTTCCGCGCAGGGAAAGCGGCGCTTCCTGTTTCATGAATTCCATGGGAATTTCCTCCGTTTGGCCTGTTTGATCATATCCTGTATTTCTTCGTTGCGGCGTTCCCGTGTTGTTTCCGCATTCTTCATACGGACAAGCAGTTCCGCCTTGTATTCTTCGATTTTTGCAGGATCTGCCAGCAATTCTTCGGCGGTGAAGGGGAATTCCAGCCGCATCCGGCTGATTTCCTGTTCCGCTTCCTTGATCTTGTAACGGAAACGTTTCCGGTCTTCCTGAATGACCGCTTCCTCTCCCGTAGGTTCAAACTGTTCGTACAGGAGGGACGCCAGAGAATAGTCCGTGGTATCGTACGGATCTTCTTCGGAACTTTCCGTACTTATACCGATTTCTACGGAGAATTCCAGACCGCCTCCCTGTGCGCTGATGAGCATATCATGGATCAACCGCAGAGCGTTGAGATCCTGACGGCGGTAGGCTTCCTGTGCTTTTTTGAATAATTCTTTCTGGATTTCCGTCAGTTCGGGATGGAGCTGCGGATGATAGTTTTCTACGATCTGACGATAGATTTCCTGAAGTTCATCGAATTGTTCCGGGGGAAGGGGATCATTTTCGCCGTAAGAAGAGGAACCGCCGGCAGGCCCGCACGCTTCTTCGATCATCTGCTGACGGAGAAGTCCCAGTTCCGCATCAATGGCATCCTCATCGATCGGCTCACGACGGTTGATGGCCGACTGGATCATCTGTTTCTTTTTGAGGAGAAGTTCGCATTCGATCTCCTCAAGGATGACTGCCTGTTCGTAGGAGCCGATCTTTTCCATGTATTCCCGTTCAAGCTGAGGTCCGCGGATATGTTTCAGGTCTTCCTGCTGTTCATAGAGGGTGAGCAGGGCATATTTTTCGGTGTATACTTCCTGTTTCAACCATTGCGTAAAGCTGTGTTCCGTCATGTCAGATTTCCTCCAGTGCCGGTAAAATATCCGCAGGGGTCAGTTCGGCCAGTTCCGCATCGGTAATATGGCTGTCCAGTACAAGCCGGTTGGCCTGTGCGTTGATTGCGTGTTCGAACAGATTGCGTACCGTGCGGGCATTTCCGAAATGTTCTTCCCGGTTCCGGTACAATTCGTTCAGCCGTCCGCGCAGATGCGGCAGGACCTCCGCGGAGAGGGTATAGCCGTTGGTGGTGCAGAAACGTTCCATGATCCGAAGAAGGTCTTCGCCGTCATAATCCGGGAAATGGAAATACTTGTTGAATCTTGAGCGCAGACCGGGGTTGGAGTCGATGAACTTGTGCATCAGTTCATCGTATCCGGCAACGATCACAATCAGTTCGTCAC
>JBGVOJ010000081.1:0-9649 GCA_045126415.1 Eubacteriales bacterium
GAACTTTTTTCCCTCACCTCTCTTTTTGATTCGTTTTCTCTTGCTCTTTTTTCTCTCTTTTTTGCTTAAGTTCCCGCTTATGGGGGGAACCCCCTTGGTCGTGGAGATTCCTAAGAGGACCGCGACCGGTCCTCTTAGGCGCCGTCCCGCGCAGGACATAAAATTGAAAAATGACCGGAACGGTCATTTTTCTACCCTCCACCCCGCAGGGGTGCCCTTTTCAAAAAATTAAAATCCTTTAAGATATTTTTAATAATTGACATCCGGCCAATCTTATGGTAACATATAGATACATTAATCCTATCGCAAAGGAAGGTTTGTCCGTATGGATGATGTTTCCAATATCCTCGAGATCCGCGGGATCTCAAAATCCTTCGGCGAGACCCACGTCATCCGGGATCTCACCTTCTCCGTCGCCCGCGGCGAATTTCTCACCGTCCTCGGTTCCTCCGGCTGCGGGAAAACCACCCTCCTCCGCATCATCTGCGGCCTTGAAGAAGCCGACGCCGGACAGGTCATCCTCGACGGCCGCGACGTCACTGCCGCCGAACCGAATCTGCGGGAGGTCAATACCGTCTTCCAGAGCTACGCGCTCTTTCCTCACATGAACGTCTTCGACAACGTCGCGTATCCCCTGCGGATCGCGAAAACGAAGGTTAACAAAGCCGATATCACCCGCAAAGTCACCGAAGCCCTCGAACTCGTCCGCATGACGGGGTACGAACGCCGCTATCCCTCCGCCCTCTCCGGCGGTCAGAAACAGCGCATCGCCATCGCCCGTGCCATCGTTGCCGGACCGCGCGTTCTTCTGCTCGATGAACCTCTCGGCGCACTCGACCTCAACCTCCGCCGTCAGATGCAGACGGAACTCAAAAATCTCCAGAAAACCCTCGACATCACCTTCATCTACATCACCCACGATCAGGAAGAGGCCCTCAATATGTCCGACCGCATCGCGGTCATGCGGAACGGAAAGTTCGTGCAGATCGGTTCGCCGTCGGACATCTACGACAGCCCGAAGACCGTCTATACCGCGCGCTTTGTCGGCGAAGCAAACATTCTCCCGTGTACTTTCGGGAAACCGCTCGGCAATGACTCCGTACAGGTTCAATTCGCAGGAATCCCGCTGACTGTCCGGAAGGGAAGTGTGACCGCATCTTCCGGCAATTCCGTGTACGCTGCCCTCCGCGGAGAACAGATCAGACTCTCCGACACCGGCCCGTTCTCCGGCACCGTGTCCGACATCAGCTTCGCGGGCGGCGTCATGCGCATCACACTCGACTGCGGCGGAACAAAGCTCACCGCCGTGCGCTACGGTCTGGACACTTCCATCCACAACGGCGATACCGTCCGGTTTGAGATTCCCGGAAACGCCGCCGTCCTCTGTGAAAGCGACGAGGAGGCGGGTGCATGAACCGGAAAAATCAGCGCACCGCCACCTTCGCGGTGCTTCCGATGTATCTGTTTTCCCTCGTGTTCGTCGCGGGCCCGCTTGTGTATATGCTCGTTCTCTCGTTCATGACCCGCGACGGCTTCGGATTCTCGAACGCCTTCACGCTGGAAAACTACCGAAAAATCTTCGACGAAGTCTATTTCGCAACCTTTCTCGAATCCCTGAAACTTGCGGTCATCTCCACCCTTGCCGTGATTCTGCTCGGCTACCCGTTCGGACTCGGCGCGGCGCTCCTTCCGACGAAATACGCCCGATTCTTCCGGACGGCGCAGATGATCCCCTATTTCGTCAACTCGCTTCTCCGTCTGTGCGGCTGGATCATCATTTTCCGCGCAAACGGTCTGCTCGACAAACTGCTGATGGCACTCGGGATCACCGACGAACCCCTGAAACTGCTGTACACCTATCCCGCGGTCGTCGTCGGGATGATCTACGTCCTGCTGCCGTTCATGTTCCTGTCGGTCTATCAGGTAGCGGAAAAGCTCGACCTCACCCTTGTGGAAGCCGCGCGTGACCTCGGTGCGGGAAAAGTACGGGCGTTCCTGTCCGTGACCCTTCCGCTGACGATGCCGGGGCTGAAAACGGGCATTATCCTCACGTTCATTCCGTCGATGGGACTGTTCTTCATCGCGTCCATCCTCGGCGGGAACAAGGTTGTCCTGATCGGCAGTCTGATCGAGGAACAGCTCATGCGGGCGCACAACCAGCCGTTCGCGGCGGCACTGTCCGTGGCACTGATGCTGCTCACCGGCGTGGTCTGCGGACTTCTCATGAAGAAACGGAGGGTGTGACATGAAATTCCGCAAGCGAAACCTCATCTATCCCATCGTCATGACGGTGCTGACGTATCTCCCGATCCTCGTCGTGGCGGCATACTCCTTCAACGAAAGCAAGCTGTCATCGAAATGGGACGGCTTCTCCCTCAAATGGTACGCGGAGCTGTTCCGCGACGACTCCATCCTCGAAGCGCTCGGCAATTCCGTTTTTCTCGGCGTAATCTCGTCCGTTTTAGCGGCGGTGATCGCGACATCGGCGGCACTGGGGATGGCAAAATCGAAGCTCCCGCTGAAGCACTGGGTGGAAAAACTCGCGCTTCTGCCGCTGATTATCCCGGAAATCGTCCTCGGTATGGTCTTTCTCGCGTTCTTCTCCCTGCTCGGACTTCCGTTCGGGATGCTGACGCTCATCATCGCGCACACGGCGTTCTGCATTCCATACATTTACACGGAAGTTTCGGCGGCACTGGAAAACCTCGATTATTCCGCCATCGAAGCGGCGCGCGACCTCGGCGCGGGACGGCTGACGGCGTTTTTCACGGTCACACTGCCGATGATTTCGCCGGCGGTGATCTCGGGAATGTTCCTCTCGTTCGCGATGAGCTTTGACGACGTGATCATCAGCATCTTCGTGACGGGGGTATCGGTGAATACGCTGCCGATCAAGGTCTACACACAGATCAAGACGGGGCTGTCGCCGAAGATCAACGCGCTGTGTACCATCATGCTCGCGGTGTCGGTACTCTGTCTGGCACTGGCGGGGATTGTAAAGAAAATCCATCAGAAACATTCATAACATAAAATCTCACAACAGGAGGAAACCCACATGAAAAAACTCGCACTCATTCTTGCGTCCCTCATGCTGACCGGTACCCTCACCGCGTGCGGCGGCGCATCCGGCGAAAACGGTACGCTCAACCTCTTCACATGGGAAGGCATGTTCCCGGAAGAAGTCCTCGCGGAATTCGAGGAAACCACCGGCATCGACATCAACTACGTCAACTTCGACTACGACGAAACCATGCTCATGAAGCTGCAGGCAGCCGAAGGCGGCGACTACGACCTCATCATCGCGGACGACTACATCATCGAAACCGCCATTGCGGAAGGGCTTGTACAGAAGCTCGACAAGTCGAAGATTCCGTCGATCGGCAACGTGAACCCGCTCTATCAGGGACAGTTCTACGACCCGACCGACGAATACACCGTTCCCTACGGTGCAGGGGTGCAGACCATCGTTTATAATCCCGCGAACGTCAGCGTGAATATCAAGGGCTATGCCGACCTGTGGGACGCGTCCCTCGCGGATTCCGTGGGGATCATCTCGAACTACCGCGTCATTAACGGCATGGCGCTGAAGGTTCTCGGCAAGAGTTACAACACGACCGAAACCGCGGACATTGCGGCAGCGGGTGCGAAGCTGAACGAACTGGCGCCGAACATCCGTCTCATCAAGGACGACTACATCCAGGACGACCTCGTTTCCGGTGAAATCGACGCGGCAGTCATGTACACCTCGCAGGTAACCATGGCAAAACTCACGAATCCCGCGCTTGAAGTGGTTTATCCGGAAGAAGGCATCGGCTTCGGCATCATGGCGATGTTCGTACCGTCGAAGGCACCGAACGCGGACGCGGCGCACAAGTTCATCGAGTTCATCCTTGATCCCGAACGCGGTGCAAAGTGCTACGAATACCTCGGCTACTACTGCACGGCAACGGCATCCGAACCGTATATCACGGAAGAGTACCGCGAATTTCTGACCCTTCCGGCAGAATTCAGCAGGGATGATATGGAAATGATCGAAAACATCACCCCCGAAGCAGACGACGCCCACATCGCAGCGTGGAGCGAGTTCAAGGGGCTTTGTGAATAAAGTTTCTTGGGGAAACCTTTTTTAAGGAAAAAGGTTTCCCCAAACCCCTTCCAAAAACCTTTTCAAACAGGAAGAAGCAGGGTATATCCGAGATGGATATGCCTTGCTTCTTCATTTTTTCGACTCGGTTTTTCGCATTTCAATCTTGCCAAAACCCTTGCGCAACCTTACAAAGTATTGTATAATAAACTTACCAACCAAATTTGTACGAAAGGATTATCACCATGCTGAAATTCACCGAAATGCGGATCCCCGCAGCCAATCTCGGCACGCCGAACGTGCTGCCGGACGTCAAGGCAGATTACACCTACCCGGTTCCTTCGCTGAATGCGGTTCCGGATCCGGCGGCAAACCTCCGTCCCGACGAATCCGCGTGGGTTCATCAGGGACGCATCCACTGCATGCTTCCTTACACCATGCAGGACGGCTACGACCGCAATCTGACCGAAAAGCCCCTGAAAACCGCCGTTCTCGAAAACGAATATCTCCGTGCGGAATTCTCCACGGAGCTGGGAGGACGTCTCTGGTCGCTCATTTCCAAGCCGGAAGACCGTGAACTTCTGTTCCGCAACAACGTCTTCCAGCCCGCCAATCTCGCGCTCCGCAACGCGTGGTTCTCCGGCGGCATCGAATGGAACATCGGCATCATCGGACATCATCCGTTCACCTGCTCCCCGCTGTTCATCGCGCGCTACAAGAACGCGGCGGGCGGCGAAACCCTCAAGATGTACGAATACGAACGCAAGCGCGGCATCGTCTACACCGTGCAGGCGACCCTCGCGAAGGACAATCTGCTCGTCCGCGTCACCATCGAAAACCTCTCCGGCAGGGACACCTACGTCTACTGGTGGTCGAACGGCGCGTATCTCGAAACACCCGACAGCCGCGTGATCGTTCCGGCGACAACGTATTACAGCTATCCGTGGGAAAACGGCAAGCCGATGGTCAAGGCACCCGACGTGCCGAAGGACGCGTACTATCCGGCAAACCACGACCACGCGTACGACTATTTCTACCGTCTGGAAGAAAACCGTCACCGCTTCATGTCCTACTACAATGGCGAAGGCAAGGGGTTCGTCCAGTTCTCGACCGCCAACGAACTGGGCCGCAAGCTGTTCGTCTGGGGCACGCAGAAGCCGGGCGGACGCAACTGGAACCGCTGGCTGTCCCACGACGACCGCTGCTACGCGGAACTGCAGGCGGGTCTGCTGCACTCGCAGTCCGAACAGCGTCCGATGAAGGCGGGCGAAATCATCGAATGGACGGAAGGCTACGCGGCGTCCTCCGGCGATCCGGCAATCCTCCACGGCGAAGATTACGGCGCGGCGAACCGTTACGTCGAAGATCAGATCGTAAACGACGGACGCATCGAACTGGTCTGCACCTCCGACGCGTACTTCACTCCCGTGGAAGCAGAAGAAATCATCTCGTACGGCTCCGGATGGGGTGCGCTCGAGGAACTCGCACGGAAGAAAGCGGGCGTCAAGGACTGGCGTCTCAGCAATCTGTCCGTATTCCCGATCGAATCGGTTTACGGCAAGCCGGAAGAGGACTTCCTCACCCTGCTTGAGACCGGAAAGCTCCCCGCACGTTCCGCGGAACTGACCGAAGACACCGTTCTCGAATACTGCGCGGGCGGACGGTTCATTCAGGCACTCGAACTGGTCGAAGACAAAGACTGGTATACATGGCTTCAGCTCGGCTGCGCATACTATGAAGCGAAGTCCTTCGACGCGGCGCGTATGGCGTTTGAAAGATCCGCGAAGGCGGCGGAAAATCCGATCGCACTCCGCACACTGGCGTGGATTTACGCGTCGGACGCACCGCATCACGGCAGGGAACGCGAGAAAACCGGCGTTGCCTGCATGAAGCGTGCGGTCGAACTGGGCGGCGCGGGCTATGTCCGTCTGATTATCGACGCGATCCGGTATATGCAGGAATTCGGCACGGACGCGGACATCGTGGACATGATCGAATCCTGCGGCGATACGTACAAGACGAACGGCCGTATCGCACTGTTCTACGCACGCAGTCTCGGTAAGATCGGCCGTCTCGACGACGCGGTGAACATCATGCGTACGGCACCGGAGGTTTCGGACATCCGCGAAGGCGAAGTATCCACGTCGGCACTCTGGCTGGAACTCTACCGCAAGGTGATCGCCCGCGACGAACAGCGGGAAGCTGCGGATATTGCGGATGCGGAAATCTTCGAAAAATACCCGATCCCGCAGGAAATCGACTTCCGAATGAGCTGAAAAAACGGCGGCAGACAAACGGTAAATTCCGGTTCTCCCGTAGGGAGCGATGAGGGTGCCGCGCCCTACGGGATTTACCTGTTATCGTCTTTATTCCACAAAATCAAATTGTATCTGTAATTAACAAATGCTGCATACCAACTGTTTATTTCATCGGTACCGGGAAAAAATAAAATCCCTCACCCGACTGGACAGGGAAACTATTCTGACCCCGCAATTTGAAGTGGCACACGATTCTGACCTGACGATCTATTATGCCCCGCACAATGAATACATCAATGAACAGGCGAAAATTCTTATTGTCGGAATCACACCGGGCTGGAGTCAGACTTTATGTGCCTTTCAAACCGCTAAAAACGGGATTGACCAAAAGTTCACAGATGAAGAAATCTGTTTTCAATGCAAAATGAATTCCCGGTTTGTGGGAGCCATGAGAAAAAATCTGATCTCCATGCTGGATGAACTGAACGTACAGGGCCTTCTGAACCTTCCGGGCTGCGACACACTGTTCGCTCCGGAGAATCGCCTGCTGCATACAACGTCACTGATAAAATACCCGTGTTTTTATAAGGGAAAAAACTACAGCGGTCATACCCCCGCAATTGCCAATGCGGAAATTTTGAGAAGATATGTCCAGACGGAATTCCCGGAAGAACTGCGTTGTCTGAACGAAATCCGTCTGATTATTCCACTGGGTTCTGCTGTGGAACGTATTTTCAAAGAACTGTACCGGGAACCCTTCCTTTGTAAGCCAAAAATTCTGTGGGGTTTTCCGCATCCTTCCGGATTAAACGCCCGCAGGACAGACCAATTCCGGAAAAACCGTGAAGCCATGCTCTGTATTCTCAAAGAATGCGGATTTTAGTTTGTATTTACAGAAGGCATAATATTTTATAATTTATCATGAAAAACAAACCGTTCAAACTCCACTCCCCCTACAAACCCACCGGCGACCAGCCCGAAGCGATCGAAAAACTCACCGCAGGGCTGGAAGCCGGGATGAAATACCAGACCCTTCTCGGCGTCACCGGCTCCGGCAAGACCTTCACAATGGCAAACGTCATTGCGAACCTGAACCGTCCGGCGATCATCCTCTCGCACAACAAGACCCTCGCGGCACAGCTCTGCTGTGAGTTCCGCGAATTCTTCCCCGAGAATGCCGTCGAATATTTCGTTTCCTACTACGATTACTACCAGCCGGAAGCCTACGTCCCCGGCAAGGATATGTACATCGAAAAGGACTCCTCCATCAACGACGAAATCGACAAGCTCCGCCACAGCGCGACCTCCGCTCTGTTCGAACGCCGCGATGTCATCATCGTCTCGAGTGTATCGTGCATCTACAGCTTAGGCCCGCCGGAGGAGTATGCCGGTCAGGTCATCGGCCTGCGCCCCGGTCTGGAAGTGTCCATGCGCGACCTGATGGCACGTCTCGTCGCAATCAGCTACGAGCGCAACGACGTGCAGTTCGTCCGCGACAAATTCCGTGTGCGCGGCGACGTTCTGGAAATCTTCCCGGCAGGCTTCTCCGACCGCGCGATCCGCGTCGAATTCTTCGGGGATGAAATTGACCGTCTCTCCGAATTCAACCCCGTGACCGGACAGGTGATCGAATATCTCACCTACGCGCCCATCTATCCGGCGACACACTACGTCGTCGATCCCGCCATGCGGGAACGCGCGTTCGAGGAAATCGAAACGGAGATGGAGGAACGGGTGGAATGGTTCCGGTCGCAGAACAAGCTGCTCGAGGCACAGCGCATCGAGGAACGTACCCGCTACGACCTCGAAATGCTCCGTGAAGTAGGCTTCTGCTCCGGCGTCGAGAACTACTCCCGTATTTTCGCCGGACGCGAACCCGGCTCCACGCCGTATACGCTGCTCGACTATTTTCCCGACGACTACATCATGTTCATCGACGAAAGCCACGTCACCATCCCGCAGGTCGGCGGCATGAGCGGCGGCGACAAGGCGCGCAAGCAGAACCTCATCGACTACGGCTTCCGCCTGCCGTCCGCGTACGACAACCGCCCGCTGACGTTCGGCGAATTCGAAAACAAGCTGAATCAGGTGGTCATGGTGTCGGCAACCCCGGCGGATTACGAAGCCGAGCACGCCGAACAGGTGGTTGAGCAGATCATCCGCCCTACGGGACTCGTCGATCCCGAAGTGGAAGTACGTCCCGTGGAAACGCAGATCGACGACCTCTTAATCGAGATCCGCGAGAGGGTGAAAAAAGGCGAACGCGTCCTCGTCACCACGCTGACGAAAAAAATGGCGGAAGACCTCACGGAATTCCTCGACGAACGGGGAATCCGCGTGAAGTACATCCACCACAACATCGACACGATGGAACGCACGGAACTCCTGCGCAACCTGCGTATGGGGCTGTTCGACGTTCTCGTCGGGATCAACCTCCTGCGTGAGGGCATCGACCTGCCGGAAGTCACGCTGGTTGCCATCCTTGATGCGGACAAGGAAGGGCTGTTCCGCAGCTCGCGTTCGCTGATCCAGATGATCGGCCGCGCGGCGAGAAACGCGGAAGGCAAGGTCATCCTGTACGCGGACAAAATCACGGCGTCGATGCAGGCGGCACTTGAGGAAACCGAACGCCGCCGCACGATCCAGATGGCGTACAACCTCGAACACAACATCATCCCGAAGACGATCGAGAAGAAAATCGGCGGTCTTATCCGGATCACCGCCGACGGCACCGTCGAGGACGCGGACGGAAACGTCAAAAAGAAGCGCGGACGCAAAAAAGCGGACGCCGCGCCTGTCACCGGCGAAACAAAGGCGTCGGAACTCGAACGTCTGCGCGAAGAAATGCAGCAGGCGGCAAGAGAACTGCGGTTCGAAGAAGCCGCGTACCTGCGCGACAAAATCCGCGCGCTTGAGGGGACAAAGGAATAGGCATGGAAAAAGGAGATACCGCGGTATCTCCTTTTGGGTTTACATATTTCCGTCCGTACCGCAGCGGTACAGGAGACGCGTGAGCGACAGAAGCATCCTGAGGTTTTGTTTGCTGACGCGGGTGTAGACGGTCACGGTTTCGCTGTTGTACGGGATGATCGATTCCGCAAGCTGACCGAGCGTTTTCAGGTTTTCGATGACTTTGGCGATTTCCGTTTCCGGAACGGTCAGGATGCCTGCGAGCGATTCGGCATCGTACATCCGGTAATACGGGATTTCGTATACCTTCAGCGCGGCGCGGAGGGTGGTTTCGTCGGACAGCGCGGCGAAAATTTCCGACAGATTTGCCTGTGCGATGGCATCCGTTTCGCCGGAA
>JBGVOJ010000082.1:0-1819 GCA_045126415.1 Eubacteriales bacterium
CTCCGGCGAAAAAATGTCGGAAGAAGAATGCCTCACTGCTGCGGAAGAACTGCTCGCTCAGGCAAAGGGCGGCGCGGACTTCGACGAGCTTGTCCAGAAAAAAGGTCAGGACCTCTTCATGTTCAACAACGACGACGGCTATTATTTCGCCAGAGGCCATCTTGACACCGCGTTCGAAGACGCCGCGTTCGCGCTGGACATCGGCGAAGTCAGCGGTATTGTCAAAACCTCCGCCGGATACAGCATCATCAAGCGGTACGAAAAAGACCCTGCCTACATCGAAGAACACTTCGGGGATCTCTGCAATGAGTATATCGACGGCCGCTACAACCTTGCTGTGGAAGCCTACGCCGAAACGCTGAACGTGCAGGCAACCGACGAACTGAAAAATTACTCCATCTTCAACCTTACGGATACGGAAGACTGAATCTTGAGACATTACAGACGTTCCTACTCCGGCGGCGCAAAATTCAAAAAGGTCATGTTCCGGATCCTTTTTATCATTCTCGCCGCCGCAGTCATCACTTTTTCCTCTATTCTTCTCGGCCATTATCTGAAGATCAAAGTTGCTGAGGCAGAAGCCGCGCTGAACGCTTCCGAACCGGCAGACAATCGGATCACTTCCCGACCGAAACTTCCGGAGACGGCAGCCTCCAGTCGGGAACTCTCCGCCGCAGGTCTGGAACTCCGCAATTATCATACGGAGGATGCCGTCGTCGCGGCGGTGAACACCCTTGCGGAACATTACGATACCCTTCTCGTCTACCTTTCCAACGCAGATGGCGATCTTATGTATACCTCTCCTGCCCTCTGTGAACGCCTGCGCATTGCCGCACCGGACGAAAAGGACAATCCGGAACTGACGCTCGTCCGTTCCGCCCTCACGGCTGCAAAATCGAAAAACCTATACCTCTGCGCTGTCATGGACACCTCGTTCGGTCTTCTGGAACGCGGCACGGACGAACAGGTCGACGGTACAATCTTCGCCGAACTTGCCTCTTTCGGAGTGGATGAGATTCTGATTGAAAACACCATCCTCGACGAGCAGAACATTATCGCGGATGAAATTTCCGATTATCTTGCCGGATGTGCGGAAATCACGGACGGTGCCTGCCAGCTCGGCGTGCTCTTCTCCGATGATGTTTTCCTGAAGTTCTCCAATGCCCATGCCATCCAGACCATCGCATCGGCGGCAGATTTCACGGGAATCGACATGACCACCTATGATTCCGTCACCCCCGATGAGCTCTATGACCGGATGACCCAGGATATCACCTCCCTTTACGGCAGTTTCAGTATCTATAAAATGCGCGTTGTCCTGTCGACGGTGGATCTCGATCTTCTGGCGGCACAGGCACAGGCTCTGCGTGACAGCGATATCTCCAATGTCTGCTTCACGGAAGATATTCTGCCCGATTCGCTGCATTACAGCAGACATCCGGTTTCCGAAGAAGTGCCGGACGAAGCCCCCGAACCGGAAACCACCGCCAGAGCCGAACCCCAGTCCAATCCCTATGCCACCGGCAGTTCCGGACAGACGGAGGAACCCGCGGAAGACACTGCCCACGAAGAGGGAAATGCCGCGCAGGAAGACTCCTCCGTAAACGATTCCTGGTATATGGATGAAAACGGCAATTATGTCCGTCCGTGGTACTGAACGCCATGACTCACGATCTTCCCTTCCTGATTTTTGACGGAAACGCCCGTCTGAGGAAAACGCACGGCGCAGAGTGGATCTTTCCGGAATTCCCCGATCTTGACGCGATAGGCGAGCGTTTTCTGCATTCCCTGCGTTCCGGAGACCGCAAACGTTTTCTGG
>JBGVOJ010000083.1:0-2550 GCA_045126415.1 Eubacteriales bacterium
GTTTTTCTCTGGTTTATTCGGTCGTTTTTATCTGAAATAGTCGAACAGGCTGCCGAGCGAGGACCAGATGGAGGACAGCAGCACACCGGGTGCGGCTTCGTTCTCCGCGGTTTCGTCTTCAATGATGTCGATACGCTCGCCGTCGGACAGTGAGATGTATTTTCTCTGCACCGCGTCTTCCTTGACCATCCCGAGTTCCCCGGTCGCGATCTGCTCGATGATGCGGATGTCGTTTTTCTCTTCGAGTTCGAGTTCCAGTTCCGCTGCCTGGTCACGGAGGACGGCAAGATCAGCTTCCAGTCTGGCAATCTCACTCGTCGTCTGATAGATTTCCGAGAAGCTGAGAACAATGCTCATAATCATCATCGTCCCGATCACGAGAAAGACGGCAAACATGGGAGTCATGCGTCTTCCCTCAACCTTGACTTCGGCGATCTCTCCCGCAGCATACACGGGCTGAGGACGGATACTGCGCGGCTTTTCCGGAGACTTTGTCTGTTTTGCGTTCCGTGTTTTTCTGCCGCTTCCTGCGGACTTCTGCGTCTTTTTCGGCTCTGTCTTCGGATTTCTGCTATCCGGAGCCGGACGGGGATTTTTCGGCGCCGTTTTCTGCGGCTCTGCGGGACGTACCCGTGTACTGTGAGCCGTCTGTCCTGCTTCTCTGCCGGAAGTGCCGTATGCGGGAGCCGCCGCATATGCGGGATGGTATCCGCCGTTCTGCGCAGTTCTCAGCGGACGGCCCGCACCGTTCCGGAAATCCAGTTCGGAACAGTTTTCATTCGGATCTCCGCCCATCTGCGCTTTCCGCATCAGCTCGGACGTGGGGGAAGCCTGCATTCCGCTCACTGCCGCGCCGCGTCCGCTGAAACGGCTTTTCATTTTTTCTGCCAGCTGATATTCCGGCCGGTTACCGTACGTCATGTCGTGCTTCCTCCTTTGTGAATCAAATATAGTTTTCGCGGGAAACCTTTTTTGAGGAAAAAGGTTTCCTGCACCCTTCCAAAAACCTTTTCAAACAAGGGACAGGATAAGGTGCAGTGCGAATTTTTTGTTTATTTACAAGTTTCTTTTACAGTTTTTCGGCTGTTCTGAGTTTTGCGCTGTGGGAGCGCGAATTGATCTTCAGTTCCTCATCGGTGGGGAGGATCGGTTTCTTGGTGAGGGTCTTGATGACCGGCTTTCCGCCGCACACGCAGACCGGGAATTCCGGCGGGCAGGTGCATCCGGTGGACAGGGATTTGAAAACATCCTTGGTGATGCGGTCTTCAAGGGAATGGAACGTGATGACCGCCAGCCGTCCGCCCGGATTGAGTCTTGCGACTGCGTCACGGATGGAAGGTTCGATGGCGTCGAGTTCGCCGTTTGTTTCGATACGGAGAGCCTGGAACGTGCGGCGCGCGGGATGCTGCGCTTCCTTCATGCGCTGTGCTTTCGGGATCGCCTGAGAAATGATCTCAGCCAGCTCGATGGTGGTTTCGATGGGTTTCACGTCACGTTTTTCAACGATTGCTGCCGCAACGCGTCCGGCAAAGCGTTCTTCGCCGTAGTCGCGGATGATCCGGCGCAGCTCGTCTTCCGAATAGGTGTTCACGATATCCGCCGCGGAAAGTCCTCCCGTGCGGTCCATACGCATGTCGAGCGGAGCTTCTTCCCCGGTGTAGGAAAAACCGCGTTCCGTGGTGTCAATCTGATGGGACGATACGCCGAGGTCCCAGAGGACGCCGTCCACATGTTCCACGCCGATCATGTCAAGCGCGGCGCCGATGTTCCGGAAATTCGTCTTGACAATTTCCCATTTTCCGGTGTAGGGAGCAAGTCTGGCGGAACACGCGGCAATGGCGTCATCGTCGCGGTCAAGGCAGATCAGCCGCGACCCTTCCGGCAGACGTTTTGCGATTTCGGACGAGTGACCGCCGCCGCCGGCCGTACAGTCCACGTAAATCCCGCCGCGCTCCGGTGCGAGTGCATCGATCACCTCGTTCAGCAGGACGGGAAAGTGTGAAAATTCCATAATTCTCCTGAATGCGTCTTAAAAAACTGCCACCGGTCTCACAGTCCGAAAGACACGACCGGCTGGTACTCCACTTGACATCTTGTCTAATAATTATATACTATAAATTATAAGAATTCAAGTAGTTTGGGCAAAAAAACCGGCAGATTCTTTTATTTAAAGTTGACTTTTCCCCGCTTTTCCCGTCATTTCCGGCACTGTCCGACAACGGTTTTTCACGTTGTGCGCCAGAGTACGACAAAACGTGTGCTTTTTCCATTTCCCGCCGTTTCCGACGCATTTCCGCTCCTTTTGCGGGAATCTTTTGTTTTTCCATTATTCCCCTCACAAATTTTCACAGTTACTTCAAATGTCATCTGTCGTAATCCTGTCGCCAAAAAGCGTTTTGTTTTCAAAACAACCGACTTATTTTTACATTTCGTACCCATTTCATTCACATACATTTTACAACTCACTCAAAAATTCTCACAAAAAAAGTCCGTGCAAACCCACAAAAAGTCTGCACGGACTCTGTCATTTTATCCAGTTTGAAGTTTTTT
>JBGVOJ010000084.1:0-4428 GCA_045126415.1 Eubacteriales bacterium
CTTCCGCCGCAATCTTCACCTTGGACTCACTTACGTCAAATCTGGTAATATAGTCAATTCCGCAGACGCCGTTCAGCAGGTTCTCACGGAAAATATCCATCTTGGAACCGATCGGGGAAACAATCCCCATCCCGGTAATAACAACTCTGTGTTCCATATGTTCTCCAGTTTTAAAATACCGTTACATTGCCATCCCGCCGTCGACGCGGATCACTTCCCCGGTGATATAAGCCGCTGCGGGAGAGCAGAGGAAGGTCACCATAGCGGCGATTTCCTCCGGCTGTGCGATACGGCCGAGGGGAATGCATTCGAGGAGGGGGCTGTTCGTGAGGTCTTTTGTCATCGGGGTTTCCACAAAGCCGGGGGCCACCGCGTTGACGGTGATGCCGCGCTTGGAAAGCTCGAGTGCGGCGGACTTTGTCAGACCGATGACACCCGCCTTGGAGGCGGAATAGTTGGTCTGTCCGGCGTTGCCCATCAGACCGGATACGGACGAGATATTGCAGATGCGCCCGCTTTTCTGACGGATCATCGTCCGGCTCACCGCGCCGATCATGTTGAATGTGCCGCGGAGGTTGGTATTGATGACATCGTTGAAGTTGTCATCACTGAGCTGCATGATGAGTCCGTCGCGGGTGATGCCTGCGTTGTTGACAAGAATGTCGATCCGTCCGAAGTCTTCGAGAACCTTCGCGACGGTTTCCCTGACCTGTTCGGATTCGCCGACGTTGCAGGTGTAGGAAACCGCCCGTCTGCCGAGATCGGTGACGGCGTTCACGGCATCCGCTGCGGCTTCGGGTGCGCAGAGATCGAGGATAGCCACGTCCGCACCGGCGGAAGCGAGAGCAACTGCAATGGCACGTCCGATGCCGCGGGAAGCACCGGTAACGACAGCCGCCTGTCCCGCCAGCATTTCTGTATGAAAAATGTTCATTTTATTCACCTCCCAGTTCCGCAAGAACCGCGTTCAGGGAATCCGTATCCTGTACGGAGTACACCTTTACGTTCTTGTCAATGCGCTTGATGAGTCCCGCGAGGGTCTTGCCGGGTCCGCATTCGATGAAGGTATCCGCGCCGTCCGCGATCATACGTTCGATGGTGGTCTGCCATCTTACGGGACTTTTCATCTGCGCGGCAAGGCAGGAACGGACGTCCTCCGGATAAATTTCGCCGGTAAGGTTTGCGTAGACGGGGACGGCGGGGGTATTTATGCTAATCTTTTCAAGTACGTTTTCAAATTCAGAGGAAGCGTCTGCCATGAAAGGAGAATGGAACGCGCCGCTGACCGGAATCGGCATAACGCGGACACCCTTCGCCTTTTCGCAGAAGGCTTCGATACCGGCTTTTGTGCCGGAAATGGCGGTCTGACCGGGAGAGTTATAGTTGACGGGATACACATCGTCAAGACCGCCGCACAGCGCTTCGACTTCTTCGGATGTGATCTTCATCACGGCGGCCATCGCGGGTTGGCCGTTCATTTCCTTCGACGCCTTGTCCATGCACTTTGCACGTTCGCAGACGGCTTCGAAGGCGTCGGTGTGCGTAAAAGTGCCGCTGTAAGCGAGCGCGGCAAGTTCACCGAGAGAAAAACCTGCGCACATATCGGCTCTGATGCCGGATTCTTCGAGTGCAAGAGCAGCGGCGAGATCCGCAAGGAACACGCACGGCTGCGTATTGATGGTCTGTTTCAGCTCCGCATCCGTTCCGCGGAAGGACTGTCCGCTTGTTCCCGGACGGTGTGCGTCGGCTGCATCGTATAAATTTTTTACGGAATCAAAATTTTCGCAGAGGCTCTGGCCCATCCCGGAATACTGCGCGCCCTGTCCCGCGAAAACAAATGCGATTTTGGACATTTAGTGGTTTCTTGGGGAAAACTTTTTCGAGAAAAAGTTTTCCCCAAACCCCTTTCAAAAAGCTTTAATCTGTTGTGTTATGAAAGTTTGTGCAGACTTGAAGTCTACTGGATAAAATCTGCGGCTTTGGCGAGAACCTGTTCGGTTTCCGTTATGATTTCTTCGATGATCTCCGCGGCGGTCTGCTCGCGGGTTACCATGCCGGCGATCTGTCCGGCGATGTAGCAACCCTCTTTTTCGTTGCCGTCCACCGCCGCTTTACGGAGGGAGCCGACGCCGAGCTGTTCGAGGTCTTCGTTCGTGATGTCGGTATATTCCTGCTTTGCGTAATTGCGGGAATACGGGGTTTTGAGACTGCGTACCGGATGTCCGAGACGGCGTCCGGTGACGATGGTCGCGGTGTCGCTTGCTTTCAGCACGAGGTCTTTGTAGTGCTGATGGATGCCGCATTCCTTTGCGACGAGGAAGCGGGTACCGATCTGCACGCCGGCTGCACCGAGCATAAGCGATGCCGCAACGCCGCGTCCGTCACCGATCCCGCCTGCGGCGAGAACGGGAATGGAAACTGCGTCGACAACCTGCGGCACAAGCGGCATGGTGGAAAGTTCGCCGATATGTCCGCCGGATTCCCCGCCTTCGGCGATAACTGCGTCCGCCCCCGCACGTTCCATCCGTTTCGCGAGAGCGGCGGACGGTACGACGGGGATGACGCGGCAGCCTGCATTTTTCCACAGTTCCACATGGGCAGACGGGTCGCCGGCACCGGTCGTAACAACTTCGACCTTTTCCTCGGCGATCACGGCTGCAACATCTCCGACAAACGGGCTCATCAGCATGACGTTCACACCGACGGGACCGTCCGTGAGGGTTCTTGCCAGCCGGATCTGTTCGCAGATGTACGCACCGTCCCGGCTCATGGCGGAAATGATACCAAGTCCGCCGGCATTCGTTACGGCAGCCGCAAGACGGGCGTCCGACACATGTGCCATACCGCCCTGAAAGATGGGGTAACGGATTCCGCAGAGATCGCAGAGGGGTGTCCGGATCACTTCTGAGCCTCCTCAATGGCACGGACGAGGTCACCGACGGTCTTGCCGACCTGTGCTGCTTCGAGAGTAACGCCGAATTCGTCTTCGATGTCCATGAGAACTTCCACGGTGGTGAGGGAGTCAACGCCGAGTTCTTCGAAGGTGGTTTCTGCGGTGATGTTTGCTTCGTCTTCGCCGGAGTGGTCTGCGATGATGGTCTTGATCTTGTCGATAGTCATGGTAATTAATCCTCCAAAATTGTAAGTAAAATTTAAATTTGATTTGACTGAATGATTTACCAGCGCAGGAGACAGCCCGCACTGGAGAGTCCGCCGCCGAACGCAACCATAGCGACGAGGTCGCCGGGCTTTGCTTTGCCCGAACGATTGAGTTCGTCGAGGGCGATCGGGACGCTTGCCGCCGCGGTGTTGCCGTAGCGGTCGATGTTCATGACGAATTTTTCGTCCGGCAGTTTGAGACGGCGTGCCGCCATGCGGATAATCCGCTCGTTCGCCTGATGGGGAACGATGTGATCGATATCACCGACGGCAATACCGGCTTTTTCCGCCATGCTGTGGATGTGATTCACGAAAGCGCCGACCGCAAATTTGAACGTCTCCTGCCCTTCCATGAAAATCACGGGATTTTCTTTTTCGATCTCCGTGAACGGCGAAGTTCCGCCGAACGCGGGAATTCGGATAACTTCATCTCCGCCCATCGTACAGATTTCCGAACAGAGATACGCGTCACCGGCTTCCAGTACCGCCGCACCCGCACCGTCTCCGAAGATGACAGCCGTGCTGCGGTCCGTCCAGTCGATGATCTTGCTGATGCGCTCCGCACCGATGACAAGCGCACGCTTTACGGTTCCGCGCGCGAAGAATCCGGCCGCCGTTTCGAGGGCAAACAGGAATCCGCTGCACGCGGAGCTTATGTCGAACGCCGGGCAGGAGGCACCGAGACGTGCCTGCACCGTACCCGCCGTGGTGGGACAAACCCGATCCGGGGTAATGGTCGCCGTGATAATCAGGCCGATGGAATCCACGGAAACGCCGCTCATTTCAAGGGCCTTCACCGCCGCTTCGTACGCAAGATCCGCCGTGCTTTCCGTGGTTGCGATTCTCCGCTCAGCCACCCCGACACGGGTACGGATCCATTCGTCGCTTGTCTCCATCATCTCCGACAGATCCCCGTTGGTGACAATTTTTGACGGTACTGCGCTTCCGGTTCCGATGATTCTGAAACTCATTCCGTCCTCCTTTTATTGTTGTTATCTGCCTATTGTTGATATCTCATCATTATTCAAACTTCTAAGTTTCAAACATAAGGAAAAGGCATGACGCCCTGCGGCACTAATACTTAAGTATTTACAGTAAACACTCGACTACGATTAGCACCGAAAAGTATCATACCATATTTATCTTCGTTTGTCAATACTTGATTGTAAATATATATGAACTATTTTTTGTATTAACTATAAAAACAACCGCTCTGCACCATACTCTGTCCTTTTTTCCAGTATAAAGCTTTTTGAAAGGGGTGTGGGG
>JBGVOJ010000085.1:0-3921 GCA_045126415.1 Eubacteriales bacterium
GAAAAGGACGGCAAGTACTACTACATCTTCGCCTCCAACGACATTCCGCACCTCAGCGAAACCGGCGGTCTGGAAATCGCGGTTTCCGACAGCCCGACCGGTCCGTTCAAGGCTCTGCTGGACAAGCCCCTCGTCGGCGAATTCTATCACGGCGCACAGCCGATCGACGCGCATCTCTTCAAGGATGACGACGGCACCATGTACCTTTACTACGGCGGCTGGGGTCACTGCAACATCGCGAAGATGAACGACGACATGACCGGCTTCGTTCCCTTCGAGGACGGCGAAACCTTCCGTGAAATCACCCCGCCGGACTACGTGGAAGGCCCGTGCATGATGAAGCGGGACGGCAAATACTACTTCATGTGGTCGTCCGGCGGCTGGGGCAACGGTACCTACCGCGTCAACACCGCCATCGCGGACACCCCGTGGGGCCCGTTTGACAACTGCCACACCATTCTTTCCACCGGCGACTCCACCATCGCCAACGGTCCCGGTCATAACGGCTTCCTCTACCTTCCCGAACATGACCAGTACCTGATGGTCTATCACCGCCACAAGCCGGACATCCGCGACGGCAACGCCCGCTTCCTCTGCATCGACCGCATGGATCTCGACGAAAACGGCGAAATTCTCCCGGTAACGATGACCATGGAATGGGAGTTTGACGGGAATAAAGAATAAATATTATGTGGGGAGAAACTTTTTTCAAAAAGTTTCTCCCCACACCCCTTTTCAAAAACTTTTATACGAAAAAGAGGAAATTGGAATTACTGAAGTTTTTCGGAATTCCAGATGGGATTACCGACGGCGATACGGATGCCGAGTGTTTCGTCCCATACTTCCATTCGGTAGAACGCAGCGTCTGCGGTATCCAGTGTGAGCCATGTCACGTCATCGCAGGGGATTTCCTGACTGAGAACCACTCCACGGTCATCAAGAACTTCGACACGGCAGACGTGATCCGGATGAACAACGCTTTCGTGGAAGTCTCCGACAGCAGCAATGAGCTTCTGTCCCGCGAACGGACATTTGCTGCCGGTTCTTGTATCACCGATGCACATCCGAATGCCGACTGCACCGCAGGTGAAGTCGCCGATGCGGAGGTGATCGAGGAAAGATGCGTTGGTACGGGATTCCGCATAGATCGTGGTAAGTGCCCCCGTGCCGGGATGTGCATGCTTGTCGCCTCCCGCACAGGCCCATACCCGTTTGCCTGCCGCCAGAAGAGCGACCCAAAGGTCATAATTCTTTTTCGTATGCTCACTGTCCGCGTCGTTATAGAAAACTTCGATGCCTGTTTCGTCGCGGAACCAGTAGTTCAGCGGATCTTCGGAGACCATCACCTGCTTCGGATGCGGGTGGACAAAGAAGCCGCCGTGCGCCTTCACCGCGTCAATGAGCTGTCCGAACCGTTCGGCAGTGAAGGACGGATAGACAAAATGCCCCTCCGATCCGCCGGTGAACTGATATTCCGGGAATTCCGCAAGCAGTTTTTCAAGCGGTTCCGGCCCGGTGAATACCATATTGTAGTGCATGTACTTTCCTTCCGCGGGACTGTCGTCGATCTTTGTCCCGGGTTCGCTTCCGCCGATGAACAGACCGTCCTCCCATTCCGGCAGATACATGTGACGCACCTGACGATGGTCAAGAATGGCCGCAAAGTCCATTTTCAGCTCCGCCATTTCCTTAATCCATTCTTCAAGCGTGCATTTTCCGTCACTCGTCCCGCCGCTCGCGGAATGATCGTGCAGTTCCCCATGGTACGCTCTGCATCCGCTGTAAAGTGCATTCAGACGTGTGATTTCCTGTTCCGTAATCATAATCAATTTCTCCTTTCGGAATTGTTTTTTCTTTATTATACCGTGTTTTTCGGGAGCTGTCAATCCGACCGGAACAAGAGTGCGCATTTTCCATTGACAAACCCTGACGGATATTTTATAATGGAAGCAAATCAATGAAAAGGAAGGATCGTTCAATGATCTGGAATCGTGAAGAATACCTTGCACACTGTATGTTTGAATATACCGGGCGGGAAATGTTCTGCGAACTGTTCGGCCCTCTCCGTCAGCTGGAGGATGAATGGCGTCTGCAGGGCGCGTCCGAAAAAGAGATCGCAATGACCTCGTTTGACTGGGATTATGTACTTCTGACACATCTGTCGGGGCATACCGGAGCAATCACCGGAATCACGTCGAAGGTGCTGGAAGACCACCCGGACATGACCATCTCCATAGATGGAATGGGACGGAAGATGAAGCTGTTCAAGCAAAGCGCGACCATTCCGCTGCCGCTCGATCATCCCGTGAAAACCATGGACGACTGGCTGAAAATCAAGCACTGGTACGCGTTCTCCGAAAACCGTGTGAACCGTGAACGGCTGCTTCAGCAGAAGGCACTGCGGGAAAAGGGATATCTCACCCTGATCGGGATGCCCGGCGGATTCGACGAACCGCGCCAGCTTCTCGGGGAAGAAGAACTCTGCATCGCGTATTATGAAGAACCGGAAATGATCGAAAATATGCTTGCCACGATGGCCGACACCGCCGTACGGGTACTTGAGAGGGTCGGGGAAATCGTTCCGATCGACGTTCTCACGATCCATGAAGATATGGCGGGCAAATCCGGCCCGCTCGCGGGTCCGAAGCAGGTCACGGAATTCCTGAAACCGTATTACCGGAAGGTCTGGGACTGCGCGCAGTCGTTCGGCGCAAAGCTCTTCTCGCAGGACAGCGACGGCAATATGGAACCGGTTCTCGACGCGTTCATCGACTGCGGCGTCAACTGCTTCTACCCCTGCGAACCCGCTGCCGGTATGGATGTGGTCAGACTCCGCGAAAAATACGGTACGAAATTCTGTATCAAGGGCGGCATCGACAAGCATGTCCTGCGGCGCACACCGGAGGACATCCGTGCCGAACTGGAATATAAAATGTCCGATGTCATGCGCGGCGGCGGGACGGTCTTTGCTCTCGATCACCGCATCCCGAACGGTGTACCGATCGAAAATTACCGCTATTACGTCAGAACCGGCCGCGAAATCCTCGGTCTGCCTCCCGTTTCCGGTGAAGGCTGGGCGCGGATGGCGTTCTGAGTACGAAAAATTCAACTTCCCATATAAGGAGGGTTCTGTATGTTCTACACCAACGACTATCTCACAACCTCCTCAGTATATCCCGCACGGATCACGGAGGAAAACGGCGAGATCATCCTCACCAACGGCATCGCCGAACGGCGTTTCTTCACCTCCCCCGATTTCGCCTGCGTGAGTCTGAAAAATCTGTACTCCGGCGAACAGTTCCTGCGCGCGGTCAAACCGGAAGTCACCGTCACCGTTGACGGTACAAAATACCCTGTGGGCGGGGTATCCGGTCAGTTCGAATACGGTTTCCTGAAGCCGGCGTGGTTTGAAAAATTCGCCCCTGCCGACGGATTCACTTATCGCAGTCACCGCACAGTTCCGATCACCCGTACGGTGAACTGGAAACGCCGCCGTCATGCCTCCGCGGAAGCCTGGCCGCCGAAGGGGGTCTGTCTGGAAGTGACATTCACCTCGGACAAGCCGGAGCTGGCAGGCATTGAAGTGATCGTCCGGCATGAGTGCTACGACAATCTGCCCGCGTTCGGGAAGTCTTTCACTATTATCAACCGCAGCGGACGCGACATCCGGCTGAACGAATTCGAAGCGGAAATCCTCGCCATCACGGAACACGACACCGCGAATCTGGAAGTCAAGAACATCGCCGAACAGTCGCGGAACATTTTCTACTGCTCGAGCCTTGAAAATACGCTCACTCCGACGTTCTCGTATATGAAGGACCCCGACTATACCTCACAGGTCGACTATCGTTCCCAGTACCCGATCCTGCTCGTTTCGAAGCCGCCGCTTGGTCCGTACAAAAAGATTGCGGACGGCGAAGA
>JBGVOJ010000086.1:0-20545 GCA_045126415.1 Eubacteriales bacterium
ACGACATTTTATCAAATTAATACATACCGCCCATGCCGCCGCCCATGCCTGCCTGGGGAGCTGCTGCTTCCTTTTCGGGCTGGCTTACAACGAGCGCTTCGGTGGTGAGTACGGTGGATGCTACGGACGCTGCGTTCTGGAGTGCGGAACGGGTAACCTTCTTCGGGTCAACGATACCCTTTTCCATCATGTCAACGTATTCTTCGTTGTATGCGTCGAAGCCGTAACCGATCTTGCCGGAGGTGCGGATCTTGTCAACAACAACGGAGCCTTCGAAGCCTGCGTTTTCCGCGATCTGACGAACGGGAGCTTCGAGAGCCTTTACGACGATCTGGATACCGGTCTTTTCGTCGCCTTCTGCAGTGTCGAGAAGCTTTGCAACTTCGTCGATCACGTTCAGATATGCGGTACCGCCGCCGGCTACGATGCCTTCTTCAACTGCCGCACGGGTAGCGTTGAGAGCGTCTTCGATGCGGAGCTTCTTTTCCTTCATTTCGGTTTCGGTAGCAGCACCAACCTTGATAACCGCAACACCGCCGGAGAGCTTTGCAAGTCTTTCCTGGAGCTTTTCACGGTCGAAGTCGGAAGTAGTGGTTTCGATCGCAGCCTTGATCTGGGAAATACGAGCCTTGATGTCTTCGGATGCACCTGCACCGCCGACGATGATGGTGTTGTCCTTGTTAACCTTAACCTGACGGGCCTGACCGAGCTGAGCGATTTCCGCTTCCTTGATGTCGAGGCCGAGTTCGTCGCAGATAACTTCACCGCCGGTGAGGATCGCGATGTCGCGGAGCATTTCCTTACGTCTGTCGCCGAAGCCCGGAGCCTTGACTGCAACGCAGGTGAAGGTGCCGCGGAGCTTGTTGAGAACGAGCGTGGTGAGAGCTTCGCCTTCAACGTCTTCAGCGATGATGAGGAGCTTCTTGCCTGCCTGAACGATCTGTTCGAGAAGGGGAAGAATGTCCTGTACGTTGGAGATCTTCTTGTCGGTGATGAGAACGAGAGCGTCGTCGAGAACAGCTTCCATCTTATCGGTGTCGGTTGCCATGTAGGGGGAGAGGTAACCGCGGTCGAACTGCATACCTTCAACAACTTCGCTGTAGGTTTCCGCGGACTTGGATTCTTCAACGGTGATAACGCCGTCGGAGGTAACCTTTTCCATAGCGTCTGCGATGAGAGTGCCGATCACTTCGTCACCTGCGGAAACAGTACCAACGCGCGCGATGTCTTCCTTGCCGTTTACGGACTTTGCGATGCCTTCAAGAGCAGCAACAGCCTTTTCAACAGCTTTCTGGATGCCCTTGCGGATAACCATCGGGTTTGCACCTGCGGTTACGTTCTTCATGCCTTCGTGGATGAATGCCTGAGCGAGAAGAGTAGCGGTGGTGGTACCGTCGCCGGCTGCGTCGTTGGTCTTGGTAGCAACTTCGCGAACGAGCTGTGCGCCCATGTTTTCCGCGCCGTCTTCAAGTTCGATTTCCTTCGCGATGGTAACACCGTCGTTGGTGATCAGAGGAGTACCGTACTTCTTGTCGAGAACTACGTTTCTGCCCTTCGGACCGAGCGTGATCTTAACTGTATCTGCGAGCTTGTCAACGCCGTTGATCAGCGCGTTGCGAGCGTCGATTCCGTAAAGAATATCCTTTGCCATGTGTATATCTCCTGTTATCAGTTAGTTTTTCAAAAATTATTCAACGATTGCGAGAATGTCGCTCTGCTTAACGATGTTGTATTCTACGCCGTCGCACTTGATTTCGGTACCTGCGTACTTGCTGGTGATAACCTTGTCGCCGACCTTAACGAGCATAACGACTTCCTTACCGTCGATGAGTCCGCCGGGGCCTACTGCGATAACTTCCGCAACCTGCGGCTTTTCCTTTGCTGCGCCGGGAAGAACGATACCGGTCTTGGTGGTTTCTTCCGCTTCAACGAGCTTGACTACAACTCTGTCAAAAAGAGGCTTGAGTGTCATTGTGTGTACTCCTTCTTTATGTGAATGGTAAATTGTTTATTTTGTGATTCCCGGATTTAGCACTCGTTTTGTATGACTGCTAAACTCATGAGCATATTGTACGCCCGTCATCCATAAAAATCAAGGGTTTTTTTGATAGTTTACACTTAATTAACATTTTATTCCGAGCAAAAACCGCGCAGAACAAAAATCAGCACTCCGGAGAGTGCTAATTTTTTATTTTTCTGTCGTCTGCTTATCCGAGCGTGATCGTCACGATAAATCCGTCCACGTTGTTGCCGGAAATCTCGTAATCCGCAAACTTATCGCCGCCGGGGATTTTTATTTCCGTCGTGTCACCTTCGGCTGCCGGAACATAATACGTCAGCCAGCCGCCGGAAAGATCCGCAATCTCCGCCGGATTCATGTCGGTCAGTCTGCGGTCTGCCGAAATGTGCAGCATCTTCGTATCCGCCGTGTAGCCCTTCAGATGATCGAGGTATTCTTCCAGACAGAGTCCCGTCACATCGGAAGCGTAGGCATGCGGCAGTCCGACATAACGGAAGTGCCACTGCTCGTGCCCGATCCCCGTGATGTCCGCCTTTTCCGCCGGATACCGGAGGATGTATCCGTATTCCGTGCAGTGCGCCCAGACCCACGGTCCGTATTCGTGGTCAACCAGCGGAATGGACAGACCGTCGTCCGTGTAGAAGCCAAGGTCACACGCGTAGCCGGTGTGATGCTCCGAATGTCCCGGCACGGCAACGTAGGTCTTCGTGTAATCTTCGCCGTAGCTTGCCAGGTTGGAGTCCCAGATGCGCTGCTGGTCGGCAAGTGTCCGGTGTCCGCTGTAAAGAAGCAGGTCATCGCAGCCGGTGTCCGCCACCAGTCCGGCAACGAGTTCTTCCAGAGCTTCAAACGCCTCGGGTTCCATGCCGAGCGTCGTGCTCGATACCTTGATCTTTCCGGTACGTTCGTTGTACGCGTTTTTGAGTTCCACGTCGTCGATCCGGTCGTACGCATAATTGAAGTTGACAAGTACCAGATCCCCTTCGTTCATCGTGGAGTTCTGTACCGTCACCGTGCCAAATTCGCCTTCCGCCGCAATCGTCGTGCTGCTCTCCGGCGCCGGTTCCGTCACGGGCACCTCTTCCGTTATACTGTCTTCGTTGTAGGTACCGTTCAGAATCGCGTTTTCCTTCGCCGACTGAATGATTTCCTCATACCGCTTCTGCGTGTCGTCCCCTGCCGTGGAAGCCGTACTGTGTGTAATCTGATAGGCCGAAACCCCGATCACCCCCGCAATCAGCAGAACGAAGATCACCGCACCCGCGTTGATTTTCACTTTCCGCTTCCGTCTGCGTCCCGCCAGAGATTCCGGCGGTCTCTGCTGCGGAGCCGTACGGTTCACCGGTCGGTTCTGCGGCTGTCCCGTCCTGTTCGGATTCTGCGGACGATACCCCGGATTGTTCGGATTCGGACGGGGCTGTCCGTTCGGGTTCACAGGTCTTTGCCCACCCGGAACACCGTTCGGATTCGGACGCGGTGCCGCGCCGTTGTTCATCCGCGCACGTGCGGCGGCAAGACGGCGGCGTTCCTCATCCGTCATCGGACGTCCCTGTCCCTGCTGCGGAACCGTACGGTTTTCCGGACGTCTCTGCGGCATCTGCCGCGAGGGAGCATTGTTGTATGTATTATCGTAAGAATTACGACCATTGTTCGGTGAGTTGTTCAATGTCCACACCATTCCTTATATTATAATATCTCCCTATATTATAGAATACAAACCGCCCGAAATCAAGTACATGCATAAAAATGTAAAGATTTTTTAAGAATTGGCACAAAAAAAGGCGGCACAGCAAAACCATACCGCCACCCTTCCGCCCAACTTTGCCTCTTTTCCCAGATTGAAGTTTTTTGAAAAGGGTTCGGGGAAAACTTTTTTCGGAGGTTCACGAAGTGAAACTCCAGTTTTCCCCGGGAAACTATATTTTCTTATTCATCCATCGCGTCACGTCTGGAGAGGTTGAATCTGCCCTTTTCGTCGGTGCCGAGGAACTTGACCTTGATCTTGTCGCCGACGTTGCAGACGTCTTCTACCTTTTCCGTACGCTTCTTGTCGAGCTTGGAGATGTGAACCATACCTTCCTTCTTCGGAGCAAATTCAACGAACGCGCCGATCGGGATGATTCTGGTAACGGTACCTTCGTAGACCGCGCCTACTTCGGGTTCGAAGATGATGCCTTCGATGGTCGCCTTTGCAGCGGCGATGCCTGCCTTTTCGATACCTGCGATGAAGATGGAGCCGTCGTCTTCGATGTTGATGGTGGTTGCGGTGTCTTCCTGAATCTGCTGGATAACCTTACCCTGCTTACCGATAACATCGCCGATCTTTTCCGGCGGGATCTTCATGGAGAGCATCTTGGGAGCGTATTCGGAAACTTCCGGACGCGGTGCTGCGATTGCCTTGAGGATGACTTCATCGATGATGTAGTCACGGCCCTTGTGGGTAACAGCGAGAGCTTCCTTGATGATTTCGGGAGTCAGACCGTCAATCTTGAGGTCCATCTGGATGGAGGTGATACCCTTGTGAGTACCTGCAACCTTGAAGTCCATGTCGCCGTAGAAGTCTTCGAGACCCTGGATGTCGATCATGGTCATCCAGCGGTCGCCTTCGGTGATCAGACCGCAGGAGATACCCGCAACGGGAGCCTTGATCGGAACACCTGCGTCCATGAGAGCAAGGGTGGAACCGCAGACGGAAGCCTGAGAAGTGGAACCGTTGGAGGAGATAACTTCGGATACGCAGCGGATTGCGTAGGGGAATTCTTCAACGGACGGAAGAACCGGAACGAGGGAGCGTTCTGCGAGCGCGCCGTGACCGATTTCACGTCTGCCGGGGCTTCTTACAGCCTTTGCTTCACCGGTGGAGTAACCGGGCATATTGTAGTGGTGCATATAACGCTTGGTTTCTTCTTCGGAGATACCGTCGAGCATCTGAACATCGGAGATGGAACCGAGAGTAGCGATGGTCATAACCTGGGTCTGACCTCTGGTGAACATACCGGAACCGTGGTCACGGTTGAAGAGGTGAACTTCGGCTGCGAGAGGACGGATCTGGTCCATACGGCGGCCGTCCACACGCTTCTGTTCGTCGAGGAGCCAGCGGCGTACGATCTTCTTCTGGATCTTGTAGAGAACTTCGTCGAGGACAACGTGCATTTCTTCATTGCCTTCGTCGAACTTGTTGTAAACCGCTTCGGTGATGGGAGCCATACGAGCGTCGCGGATGTTCTTGTCGTCGGTGTCGAGCGCAACCTTTACGTCTTCTGCGCAGAATTCGTAAACAGCGTCAAAGAGGTTCTGGTCGAGTTCCGCAGAGGGATATTCGAACTTCGGCTTGCCTACCTCAGCAACAATGCCGTCGATGAAGGTGCAGAGCTTCTTGATTTCTTCGTGAGCGAGCATGATCGCTTCGAACATCTTGTCGTCGTCAACTTCTGCAGCGCCTGCTTCGATCATAACGACCTTCTGGTGAGTACCTGCAACGGTCAGTTCAAGGCTGCTGCGGTCACGCTGTTCTGCGGTGGGGTTGATAACGAGACCTTCTTCTTCGGTCAGACCAACAAACACGCCGCCGATCGGGCCGTTCCACGGAATGTCGGAGATGGAGAGTGCAATGGACGCACCGATCATGCCGGCGATTTCGGGAGAGCAGTCGTGGTCAACCGCGATAACGAGAAGGGAGATCGCGATGTCGTTGCGGAGATCCTTCGGGAACAGGGGACGAACGGGACGGTCGATCACACGGGAGGTGAGGATCGCCTTTTCGCTCGGACGGCCCTCTCTCTTGAGGTAGGAACCGGGGATGCGGCCTACCGCATAGAGACGTTCTTCGAAGTCGATGGAAAGGGGAAGGAAGTCGATGCCGTCACGCGGTCTTTCGGATGCGGTAGCGCACGCGAGGACTGCGGTGTCACCGTAGCGAACGAGTACGGAGCCGTTTGCGAGACCAGCCATCTTACCGGTTTCGATCACGAGAGGACGGCCGGCGAGATCATAGGAGAAAGTCTTGTAATTCTCAAACATTTCAGTATACCTTTCTGTTAAAAAATGTGGTGAAGGAATACCCGAACCGCTGAGGCTCAGCACTTAAACAAAAACGCGACGCCTTTCGTGTCCTTGTTTAACTGCTAATCCGGAGCGGCTTTACCGCATATTCCGTCTTTACGAAAAAATATACTGCGGCGGATTTTACACGGGTAAATCCGCAGTCCGCCGCAGTATTGGTGCCTGTTTAACTTAGAGGGAAAAAGCCTGTTTTAAGGGGATACTTATCTTCTCAGACCGAGCTTTTCAACGATCGCACGGTAACGTTCGATGTCGTTTTCCTTGAGGTAACCGAGAAGGTTGCGGCGATGACCAACCATCTTGTTCAGACCGCGACGGCTGTGATGGTCCTTCTTGTTAGCCTTGAGGTGTTCAGTAAGGGTGTCGATTCTGTAGGAGAGGATAGCGATCTGAACTTCCGGGGAACCGGTATCACCTTCGTGAACCTTATAAGTATCGATGATTTCCTGCTTCTTTTCCTTGGTGAGCATTGTAGCAGCTCCTTTCACCTGTAAAAAATTGATACGGACATTTTCCCGAAGCGCAGCAGACGGCGGGTGATATACCGCTGAACGGTCTTGCATCCGTCAACCGGGAAACGGGCAGTCCGAAGGTTATTATACCACAAAAACGAGGTTTTGTAAACGATTTTCAAAAAAACATATAACAAAATTTTCTTTGTTCGGCGTTACCGATATGTGTATTATTGCAAATTTATAAGGAAGAAAAACTCCCTTACGGTCGTTTTTCGATTTTATGTCCTGCGCGGACGGCGCACAAGAGGATGCGCCAAGGCGGCACCCTCTTGTGAATCCCCCCGCCTTATAAGGGTACAGTATTGATTTATCAAATTGCGAAAACTGTCCGCTTGTTCATAGATATAGCAATCGAAAATCGTACGTTTTTTATCGGGCTAACCGCGGGCAATAGGGTGACGGTATTTTGTTCGGCGTACGTGAATTTTAGCCCCTGCGGTTAGCCTGATCTGCTTCCCATACGGACGGCAGTTCTGTTGCGTTCGTATTCTCCACCTGTTCAACTGTAAGAACGAGGAGAATCCAAGTGGGAACCCCCTTGGCGCGGGTGATTCATAAGAGGTCCCGCGCGAGGACCTCTTATGCGCCGCCACGCGCAGTGGCATTAATTTGAAAAATGACCGGAACGGTCATTTTTCTTCCTTTTTAATTAACTGAAACCATAAGCAAAACCTAATTTTATACAAATTACCCGTTGACAAGCCCATACGCAGTATGATATAATAAATCCACCTCGCGCAGAGGGCTATTTTTTTGCGCGCAGACCGGCAGTAAGTCCGCGCCGCAGAAATCCCCGCAGAGGGAGGTACAACAAGCGACGAACTGCGGTTCGTCAAAATCTTCAAGGAGGTGCCGATCAATGAGAGTTAAGATCACTCTTGCCTGCAGCGAATGCAAAGCTCGCAACTATGACACAAAGAAGAACAAGAAGAACGACCCTGACAGAATCGAACTCAACAAGTACTGCCGCTTCTGCCGCAAGCACACCCTGCACAAGGAAACCAAATAATTTCGAGTAAGGAGCTATTCGACATGGCTGAAAAGGAAAACAAGACCGAACTCGAAAAAGCCGAAGCGAAAAAGCCCGCTAAGGAAAATAAGCCGAAGGAAGATAAGCCCTCCCTCGGTCAGAGACTCGGCACATGGTTCAAGTCCATTAAGTCCGAATGTAAAAAGATTTCGTGGGCATCCTGGAATTCTGTCCGCTCGAACAGCATCATTGTTATCGTCAGCGTGCTGATCATCAGTGCTGTTCTTGGTATTCTTGACTACTGCTTCTCCGGAGCAATCGTCGGTCTGAGCCGCCTCATCTGAGTCCCCGGCAAAAGATCCCCCGCGTGTGTGATACATCTGCAACAATTACGGAGGTTATACTGATTTAATGAGCGATATTAATGAAATGAACCAAGGTCTGCGTTGGTATGTTGCGCACACCTATTCCGGCTACGAAAACAAAGTTAAGGCGAATCTGGAAAAGATCGTGGAAAACCGCGGTCTCGGCGATAAAATCGTCGATATCCGTATTCCCACGGAAATCGTCGTCGAATCCGACGGCGGTAAGGAACGTGAAGTCGAGAATAAAGTCTTTCCGTCTTACGTCCTGATCAAAATGGAAATGAGCGATGAAACCTGGCATATCGTCCGCAATATCCGCGGCGTGACCGGTTTCGTAGGTCCGGGATCCAAGCCCGTCCCGCTCACCGACGAAGAAGCTGCCGCCATCATCCGCGAAGAACCCGAAGTTACCACTTCCGTGTCCTTCCAGGTCGGCGATCTCGTCAATATCATCGACGGCGTGTTCCGCGGCTACAGCGGACGGCTCGACGCCATCAACGAAGAGACCGGCGAAGTTACCGTCATCGTCTCTACCGTCGGCCGTGACATGTCCGTCACCCTCGACAGAAAATGTGTCGAAAGAGCAAAAGACTGAGTTTTCAGCACTGCTCTGTTTGTTTACGGTGCGATGCAACCGTTAAGTGCATCAGATTAGTGGGAGAGAGATTAATTTTGTGTAAAGTCTCTCGTCAGAAACCACATATGGAGGAAATTTGCTATGGCAAAGAAAATTGTCGGCTATATCAAGCTTCAGCTTCCCGCTGGTAAGGCTACTCCCCAGCCGCCGGTAGGTCCTGCGCTTGGTGCATACGGTGTTGCTATCCCGAACTTCACCAAGGAATTCAACGAAAGAACCAAGAATGACATCGGTCTCATTATCCCGGTCGTTATCACCGTATACGCTGACCGTTCGTTCACCTTTATCACCAAGACCCCGCCGGCACCCGTTCTGATCAAGAAGGCGTGCGGCATCGAAACCGCTTCCGCAGCTCCGAACAAGACCAAGGTTGCTACCATCAAGAAGGATCAGGTTCGCCAGATCGCTGAAACCAAGATGAAGGACCTCAACGCAGGCTCCATCGAAGCAGCTATGAGCATGATCGCTGGTACCGCTCGTTCCATGGGCGTAGTTGTTGAAGACTGAGGAGGACGGAAAGAATGTTTAAGGGTAAGAAATATGTAGACAGCGTAAAGCTGATCGAAAAGTCCAAGGTATATGATCCCGCAGAAGCTCTGGCTCTCGTTTGCCAGACTTCCAAGGCGAAGTTCGACGAAACCATCGAAGTTCACTTCCGTATGGGTCTTGACGGCCGTCACGCTGACCAGCAGATCCGCGGCGCCGTTGTTCTTCCCAACGGTACCGGTAAGACCGTTCGCGTTCTCGTATTCGCGAAGGGTGACCGTGCAAACGAAGCAAGAGAAGCAGGCGCTGACTATGTCGGTGACGTTGATCTTGTTGAAAAGATCCAGAAGGAAAACTGGTTCGACTTCGACGTTGTTATCGCTACTCCCGACATGATGGGTACCATCGGTCGTCTCGGCCGTGTTCTCGGTCCGAAGGGTCTCATGCCGAACCCGAAGTCCGGTACCGTTACCATGGACGTTGCGAAGGCAATAGGCGAAGCTAAGGCTGGTAAGATCGAATACCGTCTCGACAAGACCAACCTCGTTCACTGCCCGATCGGTAAGGCTTCCTTCGGTGCAGAAAAGCTTGCTCAAAACTTCAACACTCTCGGTGGCGCAATCAACAAGGCTCGTCCGGCTGCTGCTAAGGGTCAGTACATCAAGAACTGCGTTATCGCTTCCACGATGGGCCCCGGCATCAAGGTTAACACCACCAAGCTCGGCTAATTCCAATTTGGATATAGAAAAAGACGATTCCACGGAATCGTCTTTTCTGTTATATTGGTTTTAGCCTGCGCCTTCCATCAGTTTGTAGATATCGCTGTATTCGTAGGAAACCAGCTCGATGGAGAAATAACGGGAGCCTCCGTCGTTGAAGCTGTCATCCTCCAGTGAAGTGAATTTCAACTGCGCACGAATGACCGGAACCTTATCGAAATCACATGCCGTCACGTCAACATAGTATTCCTGCCCGATGTATGGCTCAAAATTATCATACAAAACCATATAATCCTTGTTTCCGCACATATTAATGTTCTTATTGTATGAACCAAACGGAGCAAATGCCATATAACCCGCGCGGGATAACGTCAGTTCATAGTTGTTTGTACAGTCAAAAACACGGGTACTCTCATCCTCTCCGCGCTTCCATATCCCTCCGTTGCGTCCGACCGACAACTGGACATTCCGCTCGGGAGCCGAAACGATACAGATTCCGTCCTCATATTCAAAATGAAGATTGAAGTTGACCATATTCAGATCATCGTCTTTCTGAAAAATATAGGTAGGCGCAAGCTGTTTCGGTTCATTCAGCCGAAGCTGTTCAAAACTTCATGTTTCTCCGCTTTCGTCGTACACATACGCCTTGATTTTCAGCGCATCCGTAATTGAAGTCACCGGCGTATCGTCCTTCTTCATGCAGGAACCGCCGCCGAACACCAGAAGGAACGCCGTCAACAGAGCGGCATATCTCCAAAGTTTACGTTTCATCGATTGGTAGCCCCCTTTCATTTTCTATTTATAGAATAACATATATTATGATATATGTCAAGCAAATAGATATAAAAAAACGTGAGGCAAGGGAGAAACTTTCCCAAAAGTTCTTCCCTGCCTCGCACTTTTTTTATAATCCCAGCGTCCCGCACAGATCGCCGAAGAAATCATACGGGATGAATTTCCCTTCCCGCATCATCCGGAGCACCGTTTCCGCGTCCGCCGTCATGAAACCGCACGTTTCCCCCGGCTGAAGAACCACGTCCGCCGTGTTGTATTCCGTCCGGAATACCCAGACCGTATTGTACGCTGCACCGTCGCCGCTGCTGTGAGGGTAAGTATACTCCTTATAAATCACACCGTCCATGGAATCAAGTTCCAGTCCCACTTCCTCGCGCACTTCCCGGAGTGCCGCCGTGAGAGAATCCTCTCCGGCAACCGCGCATCCGGCCGTCGTTTCCCACATACCGCCCGCACGTTTTTCCGGAGAACGCTGTGTAATCAGGAATTCCCCGCGCCCGTTCACGATCCATACGATCACCGACGGATGATAATCCCCCGGATTCATCGGCACACCGCGTTCGTGAAACCGCCCGGTACGGTTCCCGTGTTCGTCCACAATATCCCAGAGTTCCGCCATGATTCATCCTTTCCGCAGTATGCACCGGTATCGCCGGCACGTACCACCGTCGTATGCTGCCGTAAATGCCTCCGTCCGAAAGCCGCATTTCCGGTAAAATTCCACCGCATCGTCGTCGGTTTCCGCCGTCAGTACATCCGGCGAAAGATACTCCATCACATACCGGATCAGATGTCCGCCGATACCGCGGCCGCGATCCGCTTTGTTCACGGCAATCCCGCAGATTTCCGCCACATTTCCGCATTTCCGTACGACAATCACTCCGACCGGTACATCGTTTTCACGGTACCCGAAAACAGAAACCTCCGGATCACGCAGAAAGCCGTCCGCCTTCCCGCAGAACTTCTCCCACGTCGGCTCAAACATACACGCCGCATAAATGATGTAAACTTTCCGCGAAACAAATCCTTCCTTTAAATCCGCAATTTCTTTCATATCCATTCCCAGTATAAAGCTTTTTGAAAGAGGTCCGGAGAAAACTTTTTCTCGAAAAAGTTTTCTCCGGGAAACTCCATTTTATAAACAAGCGTACAGAATATTCCGCAGTCTCGGCGAGATAAACGGCTCCTGATTGTTCAGCATGTGCTGCGTGTACACCAGCGCGACGTTGTTGTCCGGATCGAGAATCACCCATACACCGGCCGCGCCGCCCCAGCCGAATTCGCCCTTCGGACTGAGCGCACCTGCCTTTTCCGGACGCATCATCGTCCGCACACCATAGCCGTAACCGTAGCCGGCGAGCTGATTCCACGAGAAATCGCGCACGATCTGCTCATCCGTCAGCGTGTTCGTCCGCCACAGGTCGATCGTCGCGCGGGACAGATAGCGGTAGCCGTTCTTTGCCGTGCCGCCGTTCGCAATGCACGCCGCAAATTTCATGTAGTCCGCGCAGCCGGAAATAATCCCTGCTCCGCCGGAGTCGTAATTTTCCCCGAGAATATGGCCGCAGACGTTCTTCGTCGGCAGATACTTGCCGAGGTCGTCGCGGTAGTCGTACTGCACCGCCATCCGCGCCATCTTGTCCGCCGACGGCAGATTGTAGCACGTGTCGTCCATTCCGAGCGGATCAAACAGCACTTCCTTCGCGTAATCGCGCGGACGTTTGCCGGATACCGCCTCAATAAAGCCGCCGAGCACGTCGTGGCACAGGCTGTACTGCCACTTCGACCCGGGTTCAAAGCACAGCGGCGACTGCGCAATCGCCTTCACCACGTCAAGCGTGGAACATTTGTTGTCCGTCGCCTTCCGCAGTTCGTTCACCGCCGGCGTGTTGAAGTTGTAGTCAAAGCCCGCCGTCATGTTGAAAAGCTGTCCTACCCTGATCGGATTCTTCGCCGGAACCAGCTCATCCCGCCCGTCAATTTTCGTGCGGATCATCATGTTCCGGAACTCCGGAATATACTCGTACAGCGGGTCGTTCATCGTGAACAGTCCGGACTCATGCAGCCGCAGCGCAAGGCTCGTCGTGATCACCTTCGACGCCGACCAGAAATAATACAGCTCGTTGCCCTGCATCTTCCGCCCGTTTTCCGCGTCCGCCCATCCGGTCATGTACCGGTAAACTTCCTTCCCGTCAACAAAAATGGAACAGTCGTTCCCCGGAATCCTCCAGTTCACCAGCCAGTCCTGAAACTCACGCATTCTTGTAAAGTTCATAAGTACCTCCGTTGAAATATAGTTTTGCGGGGAGAAACTTTTTGAAAAAGTTTCTCCCCGGGAATATTAATCCAAATAATAAATCTCCATGTCGTTATGGTAACCGATGTTGACGAAGGACTGGTACTGCGGATTGTACGGCGAGAGCCAGATGTCGATCTGCCATTCGTCAACTTTCGGGCCGGTATCCGCTGCCACGCGGACCCCAAAGTCGTAGGTATCGTTCTTGACGTAGACCTTTGTGCCAAGGGGGATAGTGTTGGGATCGACCGCGATGACCGATTCGTCCGCCATCTGACCGAGGTAGGTCAGACCTTCAATGCTGTAATACGTCGCGGGGACAGTACGGCGGTAGGAATATGTATACGTAATGCCGTTGGCGTTGGTGAAAGAGCCGCCGACACCGATTTCGTATTTCTCGTTGACTGCCCATTTGGTCGTTTCCTCATAGGCAAACGTCCGGTTTGTTTCCTGTCCGTTGATGTATTCAACGGTATAGGTGCGCGTTACCTCGCCGTTTTCACCGTAAGTGATGTAATTCTTCTCCCCGCGCGGGATTGTGTCCACCTTGATCTCCTCGCTTCCGTAGGGGATCGTTTCCTTTACACTCACGTTCTTGTATTCCGCCGTGCCGATCGTAATCCAGGCATCCGCGGAAATCACGTAGTCCAGACCGACCGACGGACGGTCGCTTTCACGCGGCGTATAACCGACGGCAGTATACACTTCCGCCAGCGTCATCTGCGTCACCGTCGTCGTGATATCGTCACGGTCATAAAAATCGAGCGTCACATTGTACTGCGGCACGGGTTCGGGTTCCACGACCGGTTCCTCTTCCACGGGAACTTCCGGCTCCTCCGGCTGCGGTTCTTCTTCCGTTTTTTCCTCCGGAACGGTTTCCGGCGGAACTTCTTCCGTTTCCGGTTCGGTCTCTTCTGGAACGGTTTCCTCCGGCACGGGTTCGTCCGTCTCCTCCGGAAGCGGCTGAATCTCCCCGGTTTCCGGAACATCGTCCGGCAGCTCCGGCGTTTCTCTGCGGCTCAGCACGACACTTACGGGGATCACGACCACCGTCAGCACGATCAGCAGGGCCAGCACCGCCGCAACCACCGTGGGAAGCGGTTTCTTCTCCGCGTTCTTTCCGGGAATCTTCCCCGGTGTACCGGCAGGAACCTGTCCCGGAATTTCGCTTGTCGGAGCCTGTACGGGAATACCCGGCTTCTGTTCCGGAGCGGATGTACTGCGGATACGCAGAGGAGCCGCTGTCGTCACCCGGGAATGCCGTTCCCCGGTGATCCGTTCCGCAACAGCCGCGATATCGTCGTCCTCTTCCTCCTGCTCCATAAGTTCAACGTACCGCTCGTACAGTTCGTCATCCTCGTCCTTATCTTCGTCAAAATTTTCAATTACGACCTCGTCGCTCGGAAGCTCTTCTTCGGAAATGTCTTCGGACATCTCCGTCTCTTCTTCCGGCAGCGCGGGATCGATCTTTTTTTCGTTATCCAATGTTTAACTTTCCTTTCAGGGTAAATCGCTCTGTCCTGATTATACCATAGATAGCGGAAAATATCAAGACTTTCCTTCCGACCGGTTTCGCTCCCTCTTTCTCCAAAATATTTCCAACGGAACTCTTGACATTTTCTTCAATTGGATGTATACTAAGAACAGCATTTTTGTGCGTTATTCCTATTTTTAATCTTACAAAGGAGACTTCACGATGAAAAAACTGTTTGCTATCCTGATGTCCGCCGTTCTCTGCGCATCCATGTGCGTGACGGCCTCCGCTGCAGAAAAAGCGATCGACATCACCGATCAGGTCAGCGTTTCCACCGCTCTGGAAATGTATTCGAACAAACTCCCCATCGTCCGTATGGACGCCATCCATCTTCCGGCCCAGGAGTTTGAAAACGATGTTGCGTCTGCAGACTACAAAGAACCCGGCATGGGCGACCGTTTCGTTACCATTTCCGACGTTACCTTCGAAGACTACTTCAAGGACTATTACATCAACTACTTCGAAGAAGGCACCGCATCCTTCTGGTATCCGATGATCTGGTCCAATATGACCACTCCGATGATCTACACCTTCAACATCGACGAAGCCGGCACCTATGAATTCGTTGTCGTCGGTGCGGCACAGATCAAGCCCGAAAACATCGGCAACGACGCCAAGGACCGCGGCTTCTGTATCTCCGTCGACGGCGGTCAGAAATATCAGGTCAACATCTCCGATACGCAGGGTGCGTTCTCCAGTGACTACATCTACGACTACACTCCCGCCGACGTTGCGGACACCAACCTCGTCAACGCGGAAACCGGCGTGACCACTTCCCATGTATATCAGGTTGCGTACTGGTACAATATCACCATGGAACTCGACAAGGGCGAACACGTCTTCGAATACTGGGGACTTGAATACAGCGGCGAAACCGACCTCAGCACCTCCACCGGCCCGCGTCTGAACTACGCCGGCACCTATATCCAGAAGGCCCTCTCCGCAGACGAACTCGCGGCATACGTATATCCGGAAATCGTCAAGGAAGAACCCGCTCCGGAACCCGAACCGGAACCGGTCGTTGAAGAACCTGCAGCAGAAGAAGCTCCCGCAGAAGAACCCGCAGCGGAAGAAGCTCCTGCAGCGGAAGAAGAAGCTCCCGCAGAGGAAGCTCCCGCAGAAGATGATGCAGCGGCTGAAACTCCCGCAGCTGACGCAGCTCCCGCGGAATCCGGCGGATGCGGCTCCTTCATCGGCGGCGGCGCGGTTGTTATTGCAGCAATCCTCGGCGCGGCATGGGTATCCAAGCGTAAATAAATATGTATCCGTACGACCTGATTTCTGATCTCGGCCTGTACGAACTTCTGGCAGCCGGCGGAATTTTCTGCGCGATGGTGGTCTTTCGTCACCTTTCCGAACAGCGCGGACTTCCCGTCCGGCTGCACAATTTTATCCTCGCCGACGCGGTGCCTGCCGTCGTCGGCGGCTATTTTTCAGCGGTTCTTACACAGGCTTTCTATGATTTTCTCGCGGGCACTACGTTTTCCATGACATCCTCCACCGGCGCAACCTTTCTCGGCGGACTGACGGGCGGTGCCGCACTCTTCCTCGCCGTCTATTTTGCCGCCGGACATTTTCTCTTTCCTAACGGTCTGCACCGTACCTTTTTTCCGGCAGTGACGGATCTGTTCGCTGTCTGCATCCCCGCCGCGCACGCGTTCGGCCGGATCGGCTGTCTCATGGCGGGCTGCTGTCACGGTCGTCCGTCGGAATGGGGACTGTATCATGTGAATCTCGGCGTCCGCGTGATTCCCGTGCAGCTGTTCGAAGCCGTTTTTCTCGCCGGACTGTGTGCATTTTTATGGTATTTCACATCCAAACGAACCGGCAGCGGCTTCGCATGGTATCTTCTGCTCTACGGCATCTGGCGTTTTTTCGCCGAATTCCTGCGCGGCGACGACCGCGGCAGAACCATCGTGCAGTTTCTCTCCCCTTCGCAGCTCACGTCCGTTCTGCTGATTCTCACCGGTCTCCTTCTCCTACATCTGCACCGACGGAGGGAACAATATGAACCGTAACCGCATGATTCCCGTTCTGCTTGTCTCCGCCGCCGTCCTGTTCGTGCTGGAAATTGTTCGTCCGGTATACACCGCCGACCCGCTCCGGAACGAAATGCTCCGCACCATCCTCACACGCACCGTCGGCGGCATCCTGTTTCTCCTGCTCATCCGCGAAAATGACGGCCAGGTGTTCGGCATGACCCGTGACCGCCGCTCGCTTCTCTGTCTCCTTCCCGCGACGGCCGCCGCCGTCAACAATTTTCCGATCATCGGACTGTTCACCGGTGCCGCACAGGTCACAGCCGCCCCCATCGACCTGCTTCTGCTCGCATTTCAGTCCCTCTCTGTCGGATTGTTCGAAGAAATGACCTTCCGCGGTTTCCTCTTCCCGCTCGTCCTGCAAAAATTTCGCGGACGCCCCCCCTTTCTTCCGGTCATCGCATCCTCCGCGCTGTTCGCCGCCGTCCATCTGGTCAATCTTTTTGACGGTATGTCTCCGGCGGCCGTCCTTCTTCAGACGGGCTATTCCTTCCTCATCGGCGGGATGTGCGCGGTCGTCCTGCTGAAAACGCGGTGCATCTGGTTCTGCGTCCTCCTCCATGCCGTGTATAACTTCGGCGGCACACTCATCCCGACCCTCGGCAGCGGCACGATCTGGGATCCCGCAACCGTCACAATCACCGCAATCCTCGGTATCATTGTCCTGCTCATAATGCTGCGGACTCTCCAACGCGTCACGGATAGTGAAATTTCTGCCGTACTTCCACTAACATAATATAAATTTCTCCAGTATAAAGCTTTTTGAAAGGGGTCAGGGGAAAACTTTTTCGAGAAAAAGTTTTCCCCTGAAACTCTATTTTATCAAATTTCCGTCTCCAGCATCGCACCGTGTCCGCTGAAGATCCGCCATGTTCCCGGATCCAGCAGTTTCCGGAACGCGTCGCGTTCCCGTTTGGCTTCGTCCGGCAGGGTGTCCACGGAGGTCATCAGATACGGTGCAAGCTGGTTGAACTGCGCCTGCTCCTTCGTGAATCCTTTGATGTTCACAAAAATATCCCCCGTGAACGCGATTTTTTCTGTCCGTTCCAGAAGAATCATCTCCCCGCGGACATGTCCGCCCATCCCTTCGTACAGTTCGAAATTCAGCACACCGCAGGCAAAATTCCCGATCTTCCGCAGCGGTTCCGCGGCTTCTTCCGGTATTCCGCCGACCGGCAGAAATGCCTCCGTCTGCGGCGCACGGTAGCCGGACAGAATCTTGCTGATGCGCACATATGGCGCGTGCAGCGGATTTTCTTCCCGGAAAGCCGCCATCCCGTCCCGTTCTCTCCGGAAATTCTCCAGACAGTTCCGGTTGACGTGCACCAGATCGAACCGATCCACGCATCCGGCATGGTCCACGTCGGCATGGGTAAGAATCAGCTCCCGACGGCGGCGGTCAAAATCCGGAATTTCCGTCGTCAGCAAAGCCCACAGCTCCTCTTCGTAACACGCGAAGCCGCTGTCCACGAACAGAAGCACGTCCCCGCAGTCGATCACGCAGACATTGCTCCCGCACGGCGGCTCGATCAGCAGAACCGGATATCCGCAGTCCAGCGTGTACCGGCTGACCCGCGCGGAAAACCGTTCCCCGTGGTACTGCCGCAGAGCTTCCGCAAATTTTCCGATGTAGTCAAACGTCTTGTAGGGCGGGCTGTTGCGTTCGTCGAGAATCTGCATAACCCGGTTGGACTGCTCGATCAGCTCCGCCTTGTGGCCCTCGTCAAACCCCATTTTTTCAGAAATATCGTTGGCGAACGACAGATAAAAGACCGTGTTGTCGAGAACCTTCTCACTTTTGTTGTAATCAATAATCCGCAGCGGACAGAGCATCGCCGCCTTGTTCATGAATTCCGAGATTTCCCGTCCGTTTTCCACAAACAGCCCCATCTTGAAATACTGATATCCGCTGTTGTTCTCCCACGAACTGATGTAGGAAATGTTGAACCGGTACTGATGAATCAGCTCCAGCACGGGCAGGAGCGCCCCCGGTTCGTCCCGCAGCTGGAATTCAATCAGAATGACATTCCCGAACTGCGGCGGACGGTTGAGGTAGCCGAGCGCGGTCAGTTCCCGGTCGGCGAGGGCAAGCTGTTCCTCGTCCCCCTCCACCTCCAGAAAAAGCATATGTACGTCCACCGCTTTGTTGTAACTGACGCGGGAAATGTTCAGACCGAGCCGTGAAACGCACCGGTCGGCCTCCAGAAATGCACCGATCTGGTCGGGCATGATTGTCGTAAATGTTTTTTTCACAGAAAAACTCCTTCCGCCGCAGGAAAGCAGCCTATACCACCGTATATCCCGCCGCCTCCAGTGCCGAAACCGCCGCCTCGAGACGGTCTTTTTTCAGAAAAATATAGTCCGTATTGTACGTCGATACAGCAAAAATCCCGATGTTCTGCCGTGCAAGTACCGCCGACAGATCCGAGAGAATCCCGACAAGAGCAAAATCCAGCGTTCCCGCGACCCGCAGGGCACGCCAGCCGTCCTCCCGCACGGTCGTGTTCGCCGGGACCCTTGACGTTTCACAGACGAGGGAGTTTTCCTCCGGTGTTTTTCCGACGAAGCAGTATTTGTCCGAAAGATTCACGCCGCCGTAGTCCGTGACTTTGCAGACGGTGAACTCTCCGGCAAGAACTTCCAGCTTCAGTCCCCGGTGCTTCGGCATACGTCCCCGCATACGGGATTTTTTATAAATCCGTCCGCCGATAAAACCGGCGATACATCCTGCCACCACAAGCATCAGGAGCAGAAATACCGTCACATTCGCAAATCTCATTTCAGCACCTCCATAATTCTCTCCACCAGCCAGCGGTGTCCCGCCGGATTCGGGTGACATCCGTCAACGGTGAGCGTCCGCCAGTCAAACGCCGGAACGGATTTCCGCAGATCGAGCACACGGATCCCGTATTCTCCGCAGACCCCACAGAGAACATCCGCGTAATCCGACAGCGTATGTCCGACAAAATTCACATTGTCCGTGTCATGTTCGCCCGACTCGCGCCAGTGCGTACCGCCCGCAAAATTTCCGATTCCGTGATGCGGATACGGCGTCAGAAACAGGATTTTCTCCTTCGGGAACATCCCGAGCAGTCCGCGGCAAAGCGTATGAACGGCATTTCCGAAATACGCGTCCCCTTCCCCGCCGGAGATGGGCGTGTCGCTCCAGAAATAATCGTTCGTCCCGCCGAATACAACGACCGCGTCTGCCTCTTCTGTCTGCGGATACCGGTCAACATACGCCGTGCCGTCAAAGCGGCTCAGTCCCGCACGCGCAACGAGCGTTCCCGTGATGCCGAGATTGAACTCCACATGCCCGGTCATCCGGCAGAACACAGCGGGAAAACGATCCCGTTCCCGGTTGTCCAACGCATATCCAAGAGTGATGCTGTCTCCCAAAAACGCGATTTTCATAGCTTATCCTCCCTGTTTTCGTTTATTTTTCCGATCAGCTCCGTCCCAAGCCGTGTCGCCTGCCCTTCGAACCAGACCGCGTCGTACGGTGTGGACGGCATCCTGTGGCGCACCCGCTTGAGGTATTCCCGGTACCAGTACCGCGTGAACGACGGCACCGACACCACAAACGGCATGATCGGCCCGAAAAAGCAGTTCTGTACGGCGTGACCGTGCTCGTGATTTTTGATGTGAACGCTCGGACTGGTGTCCTTGAAGAAGAAAATCCCGAGCGACATACCTCCCCAGTACCGCTCGCCGTACTCGAAATACCAGCAGTACCCCCATTTTTTCGGCCGGCGTCCTCGCAGATACTGAAGCCCCGCGTACACACAGCCGGCAAGGGTGGTGGGCAGTCCCCATGTGAAAGAGAGAAGATAAAATGCGGTTTTGGTCATGGCAATCCTTCGGAAAACGTGATTTTTCTACAGTATAGCACAAAATCCGCGGAAAACGGGAAGAATCACGAAATTTTTACAAAAGTTATTCGAACAACGCCAGCACTTCGTCATAACGTCCGCTTGCCTTTAGTTTTTCTTTGTTTGAAAGCCAGTCGCGATATTCCTCCGTACAAGTACCGATGCCACTCGTCCCGTTCCGCTCAAACATGAGACGATTCAGCAAGAGAGATGTAAACGTCGTTTCCTCCGGCAG
>JBGVOJ010000087.1:0-1910 GCA_045126415.1 Eubacteriales bacterium
TTGTTCGTTTTTCTGATTACATCCAAGCATCTGTGTTTTACGGACCGGATGCGGATGTACAATGGCTCGGGTATCCCACAGTTGAGGGAGGAAAGATGAAGATACAGGCACAGAATCCGTATGCAATTACGGCAAACAGCAATGTCAAAGAGGGGGCATGGACATTTTTATCCTTCCTGCTTTCTGGTGACCGGGTGGATTTCAATGAACGTATGAGTGGATTCCCGGTACTGCGTGAAACTCTGGCAGACTGGTTTGCCATTGAGGAAGGACAATATTATCATATTGGAGTGGATGGCGGTGTATCTGTCGGAGGTAAATCCGAGCCGAAGGAAGGCGATATACTGGTTCTTCAGGCGGATGATACTATGTATAATGGAATACTAAGCTGGCTGGATAATATTTCAGCACTTCCTGCTATTCCGGAAGCAATACGGGCTATTTTCAAAGAAGAGTTGTCGGTATATCTTGCTGGAACACGTTCTGCAGAGGAAACTGCAAAAATCATGCAAAGCCGTATACAACTGTATCTGAATGAACAGGGATAAAGTGTTGCTTGGGGCATATGATACTCCTGTTTTTTGCGAATACACGACTGAAATGACGAACTCCTTTGCTCTCTCCCCAGAAGATTATAATTTTTTGATTTGGTAAAGCCTAACCGCATATGTGGCTCTGCAAACGGATTAATATGGAACAATTACGGAATTGGTATAAAATAAACATCACTCCGGTTCTCCCGTGCCTTCGGATGCATCGGAAACATATCCTGTATGCTTTTCTGATTCTGGGACTCTTTCTCTTTACCCTGAATGATATCCAGATTGTATGGGGTGTTTCACGGGTTCTTGAAAGCAATGCCGCAGAGGGAGAAACCTGTCATCTGATCTGCCGCAGCATTACCGAGGAACAAGTGGAAGCTCTACGAACTTCCAGAAAAAACTTTTCCAAACACCGTGACGGAGCATTTGAGATTGCATATGTGGAAGAACTGGAAACTGTCTCCGGCGATCGTTTTGATGTGGGCATAAAATTTATTACCCAATCGAATGAATTCTACCGAAGCGATATCATCGTCTGCTATAACAGCTTCATGCAGAATTACAGACAATATCTGTGTCAGACCTCCGGTGCGGAACTGACGCTGACACCTCTGTACTATAAGGAGGCCGATTACAAATTCAGTACACTGATATATCATATCGTAGATGCCATCGGTTTCCGTCGGGGCAGTACTGTGACCACCGTGCTGGATACAGAGGCGGATTATCTGGTGAAATCTCCGCTTGGCCTGGACCCGGAACGAATCAGCGAGACAACCATACATTTTTTCAAGGCATTCGGACTTGTTCTACTCATTGGTCTGGGTGCGGTGACAGCGGTGGTATATCTGGAAAGTGAGCATATGCGGTTTGACTTTTCTGTCTTTGCAGCGTTCGGAGCGGACAATAAACGATTGGCTGTCTATATGCTGTACAAAATGCTGATCCTGTCTCTGTTGATTCAGATTCCATGTATTGTGTTGTCCTATATTACAGGACTTCTGCGGTACGGTGTTCTTGTGTTTTCTGTTTCACCTGTTATTTTTCTGCGCTCCATGCTAATTGCCATAGTGATGCTGGAAAGCGTTGCTGCAGCGGTTCTGAAAATCCAGACAGAGCAAACGGTGATCCGCAGAATGACATCGGAAAACAACGATAACTTTCTGCTGTCTCCGCGAAAGACGTTCATTTTTCAGGATACCGGATCGTTTACACGCGATTACGCTTTCCTGTGTCTGAAGCGTTATGCGAAATTCTATAGGACCATCTTCCTCATTGTTGGTATATCCGCATTGCTGATGAACAGAACCGCCGATATCGGTGATACCCCGCCGCTTCCGGGACAGTATACGGTAAATTTCCCATACA
>JBGVOJ010000088.1:0-6562 GCA_045126415.1 Eubacteriales bacterium
AGTGATTCTGCGTACATACGGCGGTACCGAAAAACAGATCAGAAGATTGTGTTTGATGCCGCATATTGCTGCCGGGATTATATGTATATTAATATTTAGTTCTGTGCAGTTCTTTACATTATGAGCACAGTACTGGAACACACTGTTCAAGGATGAGCCAAACCGTTTTTGATGGATTGGCTCATTTTTTATGTAGGAATCATATATGTTCAGAAAATTTTATTTTTTGTGGCAGATTTGCGATATAATGTTGTCTGTGTAGGTGAAAGGACGGTATGAATCTATGAAAAACATTGGCACCCACAATCGCGCTTCTTCTGCTGTTTACATCATGCGGAGTTTCAGAAGCAAACTACATGGCGGATGCAATATATTTCCGCAAACCTGCGATAAGTAAAGCGGATCTTTATAAAGTGAAAGAGGAATGATTATGAAAAAAATGGAACGAATCTATTTTCTGATACTGATTTCAATCGTATTTTATCTGCAAGCAATTCTATCTCTGCTTTTATGGAATTATGTTTCATGGTTCTGGTTAGAAGGTTATATGTGGATTTCAGCTATTACTGCAAGTATATTGTTTGTTTTGGCATTGCTTGAAGCCAAATTCGGGGTATAAAAATAGAACACCATCAAAAGAAAGGCAGATTTTATGAAAAAACTGATTACTCTGATAACTTTGATTCTATTTCTCCCAGTTATAACAGGATGTTCTGAAGAAACAAAGACCTATGATACCTTCCTCGATACTTTTCTCATAACAGATATGCGCGTGGACGGGATTTCTATCCCGGCAGTATTCAACCCTGCAAAAGGCACGATGACTCCGCTCTGTACCGATCCGCTTTGCGCTCACACGAAAAAGGCAGGCTGTTCGTTTGCCGGGTACAACACCATCTGGGAGCCGCATTATTACAACGGTTCGATCTGGTTTCTGTCGATGGTAACATTCGGCAATCTCGAAGACTTTGCCGTCATGCGGTATGATATGGATACGGCAAAGATCACGGAACTGATTCGCATGGAAGAACTGAGAGAGTATATCCCCGATACAGTCAGTCAGGATAACAGACAGTCATTCGGTTTTCGGGATGGTTATTTCCGCTATACTATCCATGCGGCAGATCGCACATCGGCGTTTCGGCTTCGCGTGGATCTTGACAGCGGCGAGATCGAAATTCTGACAAACGAATACCACCAACCGTTTGCAAAATATAAGAAGCAGTATCTTGCTTACACATCGGAGTTGGATTACACCGGCGTTTCCTATGGTATTCATCTGACCGACGCAGACGGAAATGTCAAAGAAACCATCCTCCCCGACAAGCGCATTGACATCGCCTTTGACGATCTGCTCGATGACGGCAAGCTGCTATATGTCACTCCTGTGCAGACGGAGGACGGAACATACGATTGGGATCGGATGACAGTTTGGATGTATGATATGGAAACGGGCGAGGATGCCGTGATTGTTGAAAACTTCCCATCCTCCTACATTGCGGCGGCAGGAGACTATATTTATTATTCCCGTTATGTGGACGACCCGCCGAAGTTGGGGTACGATCTGAATCAAAAAGAGGATAAATTCAATCTGTCCGGCGGGATACTGTTCTGTGTGAATATCCATACAGGTGAGGAATCCATCGCGTTCGAGATGCCTGAGTATGTCCTGAACGGCATTGAGATTGACTGTGTAGGACAGTATATCATCATCGGCTACCATAACACCGATTATGAAACATATGAAGAAGATGCGACCGACCGCGGCATCTGGTACGATTATGCCAAGGAAGTCGGACGGATTGTATATGACACGGAAACCGGAACAACAGCGGTGTATCCCGACGCATCGACCTGACATGGACCTGACATGGAGGAAAAATCAATGAAAAAAGACAGAAAGGAGCGCACCGATGGACGACGTGAAAATAATAACCTTATTCTGGAACCGTGACGAGCAGGCGATCACAGAATTTGCCGCATCTCACAAGCGTTTATGCATCAGTGCTGCCAACGAAATCACAGGCAATACCCACGATGCGGAAGAATGCTGGAGCGACACCTGCCTCGCCGTGTGGAACTCCATTCCACCGCAGAAACCGGAATCCCTCCGGGCATACGCGCTCAAAATCTGCAAAAATTTTGCATTGAATCTCGTCAAGGCGAAGAACCGGCAAAAGCGTTCGGCTATTCTCGTGGAGCTTGACGAATGCATCACGGAATCAATTCCCGATATGGAACCGCAGGAGATCGGACAGGCCATTGACGCATTTATGGAAACGTTACCGAAGCGTGAAGCCGTGATCTTCATTCGCCGGTACAATTGTTCCCAACCAGTGAAGGATATCGCCGTATCAGTCGGTATGACTGATAATCAGGTATCAAAAATTCTACAAAAACTACGGCGCAAGCTGAAGAAACATCTCGAAAAGGAGGGCATCAACGTATGAAATCCGAAAGATTATACGAAGGCATCGGTTACATGGACGACAAGTGGCTGAATCTGCTTGACGAGCCGATTGCCTCTAAACAAAAGAAAAACCGCCGCTTTGTCGGCTATGAACTGAAAAAACTGTTCGGCGTGAGGTACCTGTGGGTGTTCCTCTTTGTCCTGCTCATGCTGAATACCGCGATTGCGTGGTACACAGCCGACCGTACTATGGCGGCACAGGAGCCGACACAGATGATCGCGGAATTTTTCGAGGAATATTTCGAGAATCCGGAAGAACTGGACGCATACTACGCCGAAATGCGGGCGTTTGCGGCAGAGCAGGAAGAACTGTTCCGGGAAGCCATGCGGCTGGGCAATTACGAATTTGAACCGGAAACCATGCCCAATCTCTATTCCACAGACGAAAACTACCCAGACCGGGCACTGTTCAACAAGCTGTACGGTACCATCAACGCCGCCAGAGAATACCCGGATGTGCTGGAAAAGGTCATCGAACGCGCATGGGCAAACCTCGATGCTTTCGCCGACATGGGCATCACAGAGGATTCTTTTACTTATCGCTATCAGCTCCGCGTGATTGAGCTGTACGAACTCATGCGCGACAACGTGGAAATCGGCGTGGAATACACCCGCGGCTGGGATGAATATTTCGCCTACGACACCGTGAATATCTTCATTTTCGTCATGCTCATCATGCTCGGCAGCGTGATCTTCGCGCAGGAAAAGCAGAGCGGATTCCTCCCCATCATGCGCACCGCAAAGAACGGTCGTGCAAGAACGGCTGTGGCAAAGATCCTCACCATGCTCCTGCTGAACGTGATTTTCGTGCTGATGTTCACTCTGTCCACCTTCGCCGTCTACGGTCTGCGGATCGGCTTCTCGTCCCCGCATAACGTGATTCAGGCGCTGAACACCTTCACGCTCTCCCCGTATCAGATCACAATTGGGCAGTATTTCGCCATCACGATCGGCACAAAACTGCTGACATTCGCGGTGTTCTCGATGATCGTGACCGCGCTTTCTGTGGTGTTCTACAACTATATTCTCATCTACTTCGCAGGACTGGGCCTGTTCGGGCTGAACTTCCTGCTCTACACACTGTCCTACATTGATGCAAACAGCGTATTCAAGAACCTCAACCTCGTGGCAACGGCGGCAGGCAATCCGCTGTTCGTGCGGTATCGTGCGATGAATTTCTTCGGTGCGGTCGCGGGATTTGTGCCCAGTATGTGCGTGATTTTTACACTTCTGATCGCGGCATGTATCGCGGTGACGATTCTGCTGTACGTCCGCGGCTCCAACGGCATCCGCATCGGCTGGATTGATACGGCTATCGCATGGTGCATGACAAAAGCGGCGGCAATCCGCTACAAATGCACCTTTGCCAAGGCAGAACGCAAGCATAAAAACCGCACCTACAGCCATTCTCTCATTCTCGCGGAAGTGTTCAAAACGCTGATTTCCTCACGCTTTATCGTGATCATTCTGCTGATCCTCTGCGTGAAAACGTGGTACTCCTACGACTCAAACGCACCGGTCAACTCCTACGCCGACGCGGTTTACAAGGAGTACATGACTACACTTGAGGGGGAAGTGACCGAGGAAAAACTGGCTTATCTCGCAGAAGAACGTGCGATGATCAACGAAATCCTCGCAAAGCAGAACATGATGCAGCAGGCGTATGTCAATGAGGAAATCACGTTCGACGAATACCGTGACTACCTCTCCGACTACAACTACGCCTACTCGCGCTCGGAGCTGCTGTCGGTCATCGAGAAGCACGCGGATTATCTCGCTCAAAATGAAGCCGAAACCGGTGTGCGCGGATGGTTCATCTACGACACCGGCTGGCAGAAGATGTATTCGGAGGACGCCGATCTGTTCCTGTACACGGCGATTCTACTCCTGCTGACCGGCTCCTTCGCGGCAGAATATGTGTCGAAATCATCCTCCGGCGGGTTTGCCCAGCTGCTCCGCTCGACCAAAAACGGACGGCACAAGACCTTCTACGCAAAGCTCATCTCCTCCGGCATGATCGCGGTAATTCTGGCGATTCTCACATGCACAGTTGACATGGCATTTATTATTGGAAGCTACGATCTGCCCGCCATGAACGCACCGCTTGTGTCCATGCAGATGTTCGCAGACGTGTCCGGCAGCATCACGGTGGCGCAGTATTTTGTTGTGTTCTTCATCATGCGTGTGGCAGGCGCACTGCTCATGGCAATGCTCGTCTGTGCCCTGTCGGAACTGCTGGCACGATATATTCCTGTACTCGGTACGGCGGTACTTCTGACTCTGCTGCCCGCGCTGTGTGCATACTTCGGTCTTGCGGCGGCGGAGCACGTGAATTTCCTCAATCTGCTTGCCGGGACACCGCTGTTCCTGCGTTCTGCGGAGATGTCACTGTTCGGGAACGGATACGCGATGCTTACGCTGTGGCTTGCGGTAGCGATTGCGGCTGTGTCGGCGATGATGATGCCGGCGAAGCGGATGTTTGTGAAGTGATATTTGAAAGGATAGATGATATGAAAAGAATATATATTTTTGCAATACTCCTACTTGTACTGCTGACCTCATGTTCCAAAACAGAAACTTTTGACTATTTCAACACCGAAGAAGGCTGTCTCCTCGGCAGCACCCATTACCACAACTTCGCCGGAATGGATATACAGCTTTGGAATCCCGCTTGGGATAAACCGATGGAAGGACTCTGCCGCGATCCGCTGTGTACCCACGACAGCACCGACAGCCTTTGTCCGTCCTCGACAAATCTGTGGGCAAAAACCGTGGTCACGGACGGACAGAGACTCTACTTGAACGCACTCAATCCGCTCCTGACTGAAAACAACACGATGTACCGACAGATTTTCTCGGTGAATCCGGATGGTTCGGAATTCAGATTGCTCCATACCTACGATGCTACGGGCAATTCATCGGTATTCATGCAGTATGCGGACGGGTATCTGTATTTTGAGCAGGGGTACTACAACGAAAATTACGACCCGATGAACGAATATGTTTCCTCGGATGTACAGTCCTCGCGTTTCATGCGGATTCCGACCGACGGCGGCAAGGCTGAAACAGTGCTTGCCGGGGGACTTCCCATCGGAACCACATTTTTCGTAGACAGCGAGAATTATTATCTGATTACGCACGACGATAATGGTGTCACACAGCTTGACATCATGAATCCTGAAACGAAAGACGTAACAGAAAATGTCCTGCCGGAAGCGATGGGCAAGTATTATGAAGTCACGGTCTATTCCGGCAAAACCTGGCTCACCGCTTCCGACGCGCTGTATGTCAGAGAAAACGGCGGCTTTACCAAAGTCTGCGAGGGCAAATCCGGCTATACCTTCGGCGGCGGTATCTGGTATACGGAGACTGCGGAGTCGATGTATGTCGGTACAAAGGAAATGCCCACAGGCGCACCGGGCGGAGAGACAGCACCGAGAGATTATTATGTGAAAGCTACAACAAAACTCTGCCGCATTGACCCGGATGATTACAGCGTCACGGAATATGTTCCCTCGGACGAATTTGATCCCGAAGATACGATTACCATCCGTAATGCGACCGATACCGCGATCCGGGCAGGGGTGTCAAGCGGCAGAAAACAGTATGAAGATAACGATTTCGGTTATGACTGTCTGATCGGGTTTGCGGAGGGGAAACTAACGATTGAAAAAGTGTATGAGTAACGGAGGTATCACAATGACACTTACCATAAATAACATATCCAAATCCTACGGCACAAATCTCGCCCTTGACAACTTCTCAGCCACCCTCGACACGGGCATATACGCACTGCTCGGACCGAACGGCTCAGGCAAATCCACGCTGATGAACATCCTCACCGACAACCTCAAGGCGGACTCCGGTGAGATCACCTACGACGGTGAAAACGTCCTCGACATGGGCGTGCGCTTCCGGGAAAAGCTGGGCTTCATGCCGCAGTATCCGGGGCTGTACCCGAACTTCACGGTGGAGCGCTTCATGTGGTACATGGCGGCGCTGAAAGGACTGTCAAAAGCCGAATCCCAGCGGCAGATTCCCGAAATCCTCGCCGCCGTGGAGCTGGATGACGTACCGAAGCGCAAAATCGGC
>JBGVOJ010000089.1:0-2711 GCA_045126415.1 Eubacteriales bacterium
ACCAAAGGCGTATTCGCTGTTTTCCTCATGGCGTTCTCACTTCTCCTCGCCCTGAGTGAACAGGCCTACTGCCACGAATATCTGATCGTATGCAATCTCGTTCACATCGCTGTCGGGTTCATAGTCTATTTCATTCTGACCGTCGTCAAACTCCTTCAGCCGAAAAAACTGTAAATTCTCTGCCCGCTTCGTTCCAAAACGGAGCGGGCAAAATTATTTTGATAAATATCTAAAAACCACTTGACAAAAAGTATTTCGATGGATATAATAATACTAACAAATCAATTTGATACACATCAAATCAGATATTGAAAGGAACCTTCCACATGAACACCTACGAAATCCTCATGAAAATGCCCGACGCGGCGGATTACCCGAAAACCCTCGAAACCCAGCGCACCCTCGCCGACATCGCCACCCGACATGTCGAAGCGATCACCGCGGAAGCCGCCGCACTCACCCCGAACGACAAACTGCAGAAAAAGGCCCTCATGATCGCCAGGAACATGGCGCAGCTCTGCAACACCTTCACCAGCTACACCTTCGGCGCGAAAACCGTGAACGACTACGTCGCCAAGCGCATGAAGCTCGTCCGCGACAACCACTGCACCGACGAAATCGAAGATCAGCTCGCCCTCCTCGCGCCCGACGAAATCGGCATGTTCTCCGTCTTCGCCCACGCGACATGTCTCCTGCACAACGCTTTCTTCGACAAGCACACCGCCGAAATCCACGAAGCCTATCAGAACGGCCATCCGGAAAAAGCCTTTGACGCCAACATCATTATCCGCGTTCTCAACGCCGTCTGCCTCGAATGGCACGAATGGTGGCGCGAAAACGGTTCCGTCCCGTTCGAAAAATGGACGTACGACACCCATCCCGCCGATCAGTACACCTCGGAAACGGAGGAATAACCCATGGCAGTCAACGGAATCAACGCTCTCGCTCTGTTCAAAGCGCTCGGCGACGAATCCCGCCTGCGCATCGTCCAAATTCTCATTCAGGGCGAATCCTATGTCGAGCTGATCGCCAGCCGCCTCGGACTCACCAGCGCGACGGTCAGCCATCACCTCAAAAAACTGGAGGAAGCCGGCCTCGTCGAATGCCACCGCACCCAGTTTTATATGATCTACTCCCTCAAACCCGGCGTCCTCGGCAATACCCTCGAGGAACTCATCGCCGAAATCCCGCAGGATGTGGACGACGATACCAAATACCGCAATTCCGTCATCGAAAACTTCATGCCGCGCGGAACACTCAAGCAGCTCCCAGCCCAGCAGAAGAAGCGCGAGATCATCCTCCGGCACATCCTGTCCAAACTCGAGAAAAAGGACAGCTACACCGAAAAGGAAATCAACGAACACATCAAGCAGTTCCATGACGACTACTGCTTCCTCCGCCGCGAAATGATCGCCCTCGGCATGATGACAAGGGATCATGAAAGCGGCGAAGAACGCTACTATCTCAAAGAATAGCCAACGGCGGTCCCCCTGCTGTCTCTGACGCAGCGGAAACGTACCGCCGGAAGCCGCAGCCGCGCGCAAATGCTGCCTTCCCCGCGACAGACCACGCAGACATGACCGAATTTATAAATCCAAAGGAGCATATCCTATGAATATCATTACCGCAGACGAAGCAAAGACCCTGCTTCTCGCATACGAATCCGAAAACGCGGCAGTTCTGGAAGAAATCGACTTCATGGCACGCAACGCCGCAGAAAACGAATATCTCATCATCGGAAACGCCCTCATCATCCACTGGTTCTTCCGCGGCGAAAAGTTCACCAAAGTCTGCCCTCTCAGCAATGACTGGGACATGGACGCAGTCCTCGCATATCTTGTGGAAAACCGCAGGGGTTCCATGATTAACATCGACGTCCAGAAATCCGATGACGAAACAAAAACCACACTCATAAACCGCATGAGCGAGCATTTCACCTACCGCAGAACCTACACCGACTACGTACTCAACACTGTCTCCCCCCTCGAAGAAGATCCTTCCGTCCGCCTTCTCACTGCCGACGACCGCGACACCTTCCTCGCCATGGAATACACGCAGGAGCAGTACCGTCCGCCGCTGTCCATCCTCTTCGACAGCTATGTCATCAATAAGGTGGAAGACGGCAAAATCCTTGCTTTCTTCGAGGACGGTAAAATCACCGGTTCCCTCTCCTTCGTCCACCAGTCCGGCGCATATTCCGATGTTGATTATGTATGGACCGCACCGTCCCGCCGCGGAAATGGCATCGGCAGCCGCCTGACCGCCGCCTACATCCGCGAAATCCAGCAGAACGGCGGCATCCCCATGTGGTCAAACCCAAAGAACGAAATCTCCTACAAACTCGCCATGAAATATGGCTTCACCCTCAACCGCGAAACCCTCTCTTTTGAATAACCCAAAAGCGCACCGTCAGCCAACAAAACTGACGGTGCGCTCATCTTCTATAAATCTGCACGTTCTTTGTCTTAATTTTCCATTTAAAATTTTTTTGAAGTGGGTTTGGGGGAGGGAGTTTTTTAAAAAAGTCCCACCCCGAGAAACGACATTTTATCAAATTAATACATACCGCCCATGCCGCCGCCCATGCCGCCCTGGGGAGCTGCTGCTTCCTTTTCGGGCTGGCTTACTACGAGCGCTTCGGTGGTGAGAACGGTGGAAGCTACGGACGCTGCGTTCTGGAGAGCGGAGCGGGTAACCTTCTTCGGGTCAAC
>JBGVOJ010000090.1:0-1798 GCA_045126415.1 Eubacteriales bacterium
ATTACAAGAATCCCGAGGCGACTGCAGAGGTGTTTACAGAGGACGGATGGTTCCGCACCGGGGATCTGGGATATCTGGATGAGGACGGATATCTGTACATTACCGGGCGAAGCAAAAATCTGATCATCCTCGGCAACGGTAAAAACATCTATCCCGAAGAACTGGAAGCACAGCTCATGACCATTGACGGGGTGAAGGATGTCATGGTGTATGAGCGGGACGGAAAAATCTGCGCCGCCATCCATCCGACGGACATCAATGACACAGATGTGATCCATCACATCCAAACAAGCCTGAATGCAGTCAATGCTGAACTGCCTTCCTACAAAAAAATCGTTGCTTATGACTTTATTGCAAGAGAGTTTCCGAAAACAACCACGTTAAAGATCAAACGCAAAGAAGCACTCCGGATGATAGAAGAGGTCATAGAAAGAAACGCTGCCGAGCACATTCCACCGACCACACCGCTGCATAAAAAGATCGTTGCGGCGTTTGAAGAAGTGCTTGGACGTACGGGTATCGGTATCCACGACGATTTCTTTGATTTGGGTGGCGACAGTTTGGGTGCGGTTGAAACTTCTCTTATTCTGAATATACAGGTTCAGGATATCTATGCCAATCCTACGGCTGAGATGCTGGGAAAATATCTATCTGCAAACCATGACGCTATGACACCCGAGCAGGACAGTGTAGATGTCAACGGACTGATTCGGCAAAATGCGAATCAGAATTACGATGAAGAACCGAAATGTATTCTTCTTACCGGAGCAACCGGATTTTTAGGATCACATATTTTGCGGGAACTGTCGCGGAGAAATGTAACCATTGTCTGCCTTGTAAGAGATTATTTTAAACTGAAACGTGTTCTTGAATACTACTTCCCAAAGGAAAAGAACTCTTTCACCTATGTAACGGTAGAAGGAGATATCGAAAAGCCGAAGTTCGGACTTACAGATGAAATCTATGCAAAACTGGTAAGCGAAGTGGACATGGTAATCCATACCGCCGCAAACGTCAGCCATGCCGGACATTATGAGGATTTTGAACACACCAATGTAATCGGCACGCAGAATGTGATCGACTTCTGTAAAGAAGCAAGTGCGGTACTGCAGCACACATCGACGGCAAGCATCAGCGGTGCCGGAACGGTCGAGCAAACGTGTTCGGATGCAAAGTTCGAGGAGTTCACTCTGAACATCGGTCAGAAGTATGCGCAGAATGTATATATTCACTCCAAGTATAAAGCAGAAGAGCTTGTATTGCTTGCCAGAAGCGAAGGCTTGAAAGCGAATATCTTCCGTATCGGCAATCTTACATGGAGAAAGGCGGACGGAAAGTTCCAAACAAACGCAGGGGACAACGGCTTTGTACAGCGAACCAGAGGTCTTCTGAAGGTTGGTGTATACAGCGAGAGCCTTGCGGATTACCCGATCGATTTCACTCCCGTAGATGAATGCGCAGCAGCATATACTGCACTGTGCTTCCATAAAAAAGTGAATAATATCTATCATCTCTACAATCCGAATACATATACCCTTGCATCGTTAAGCCGCAAGTTGCTGCGTCGCATTCGCAAGGTATCGCAGTCTGAATTTGATAAAGCCTTGAAAGCACGAATGGATGACAGCGATATTGCCGTGTTGGCATTCTATAATTCCATTGCATCCGTATCGAAAAACATTCCGATCAGCAATGAGTTTACAGTAAATGAACTTCAGAAACTGGGATTCCGCTGGTCGAAAGCGGGACTGCGATACTTACGCTTTCTGAAAAAGATACAGTGAGAGTTGTTAATCGG
>JBGVOJ010000091.1:0-6411 GCA_045126415.1 Eubacteriales bacterium
AGTTGACGAGACAAACAGAAAGGCAATCATCGAAATGCTGAAGTTTCATTATTTTTTGCTTTCTTTACTGGCACTACGGGTTAATTTAGAATCTATTGTTTTATCAAAGAACATAAATGAATTGTGTGATGCCGTGTTCCATGGATGTACTAAACTGAAATCAATAACAATTCCTGAGTGTGTTATTACTTCTGGTAATAATATGTTTGGGTGGTGTACTAATTTAAGTTCTATAAGATTTGAAGGAAATGTACCTGAATTATTTGATACAGAATGGGCGGAAGTGTTCAATGGAATAACAGCAACCGTATATTATCCTGCCAATAATGATACTTGGACGGAAGAAGTCAGAAATGAGTTCGGTGGAGAATTGGCTTGGGTAGCATATACCGATTGTGAAGAAAACGGTGGTCATGTGGACGAAGACACAAACAACATCTGTGACAATTGCGGCACAGAAAATGTATCCGACTTTTTTGAAAAAGCGCCCCTGCTTACTGCGGATTCAAAAACTGTTTACAATGGAAGTGAATTCACAGTCGATCTTTATCTCAGTAATGCAGCTCCCGCAACATCACTCGCATTGATTGATATTACGGTCGGCTCAGAATATGTGGAAATAATTGACGTCGAATGGCTTCTTCCGGATGCTGAGATAACAGATGTGAACTTGGATGAACAGAAAGCGGCAATTGCATTCGATGAAGCAGTCGATATGAACGGAGCAGTCATGCGGCTATATCTGAAAGCACAGGATGTGCCTCAGAATACTTCCTGTGAGATTAGTTGTTCCGCAACGATTGAAATTAACAATGTTCGTATGAAAGTTGAAAGCATATCAGGAACGATACAGATCTTGGACTATATTCGCGGTGATACGAATGACGACAGTATCATTACTTCTGCGGACGCAATCTATCTCCTGCGATATACGCTGCTTCCCGAACGGTATCCGCTGAGCGGAGGAGATGCGGACTACAACGGCGATGGTACAGTCAATGCGGATGATGCAGTATATTTGTTGTATCATGTGATGATTCCGGAACGGTTTCCGATTGAATCATGAGTGGGAATGAATATTGTGTGGTGGAAGAAGAGCACGGATTTGTTTTTCATAGTTGGCGTTTGGAAAGATAAGAAAAACAGTTCGAATATACTTTTTTGTTCGAATCAAGTATTACCGATTGATGAATTAGAACAATTCTGCAAAACTAGACGAAAATATTCATAAAAGAAATCGATAATCGCAGGAATAAGGTCTCACGGATATGCTTCGGAGTCGTACTCTTTTTGGGATTGTTTCTCGGATTCCATAAATAACTTTTAATATATCGAAGATTATGTTGACAATTCTTGTATAGAGTGTTAAAATATTAACAGTATGTTATTAAAGGTATAAATTCACTGTTCAGGACAATTTAAGCCTATGAAAATAAAGCCTTTTTCGAAAAAAATCTGGTTGTCATCTCCAACCATGCACGGTGAAGAACTGCGGTATATCACGGAAGCTTATGAAACCAACTGGATGTCCACAGTCGGCTGTAACATCGACGAAGTCGAAAGTATTGCATGTGATTATATCGGCTGCGATTACGCTGTAGCCCTTTCTTCCGGTACAGCTGCACTGCATCTGGCAGTCAAACTGGCCGGAATTCGTTCCGGGGAGAAAGTTTTCTGTTCGGATCTGACCTTTGCCGCAACAGTCAACCCGGTAGTTTATGAGAACGGCGTCCCTCTCTATATCGACAGCGAGCGCGAAACATGGAACATGGATCCGTCAGCACTGGAGCTGGCTTTTGAACAGTACCCGGATGTCCGTGTGGTTATTGCCGTGAATCTGTACGGAACTCCTGCAAAACTTGATGAAATCCGTGCGGTCTGTGACAGAAATGATGCAATCCTTATCGAAGATGCAGCGGAATCTCTGGGAGCTGTTTATAGAGGAAGGCAGACCGGAACATTCGGCGCATACAATGCTCTCTCCTTCAATGGCAACAAAATCATCACCGGTTCTTCCGGCGGTATGCTCCTGACAAACGATCCGGACATCGCAAAGCGCATCCGAAAATGGTCGACGCAGAGCCGGGAAAACGCACCGTGGTATCAGCATGAAGAGATCGGCTACAATTACCGCATGAGCAATGTCATTGCCGGTGTGATCCGCGGACAGTTTCCGCATCTGAAAGAGCACATCGCGCAGAAAAAAGCGATATATGACCGCTATAAAGAAGGATTCCGTGATCTTCCCGTCACGATGAATCCGTATGATGCAGAAAACAGCGCACCTAATTTCTGGCTTTCCTGTCTGCTGATCGACGAAGACGCGATGTGCGAACAAGTACGTTCCGAATCAGAAGCGCGTTACATCAAACGTCCGGGGAAAACCTGCCCGACTGAAATTCTGGAAACACTGAAAAAATACAATGCGGAAGGACGGCCGATCTGGAAACCGATGCATCTGCAGCCGCTGTACCATGAATATCCGTTTGTCACCGCCGCAGAAAACAGGAACGAATGTATCAGCGAAGATATCTTCCGACGTGGATTGTGTCTGCCGAGCGATAACAAGATCACTCCGGAACAGCAGGATATCCTCATTGAAATCGTGAGAAGCTGTTTTGAATAAAAAACATAAAAATTGTATGATCTACGCCAAATACATAAAAAGACCTATGGATATCGCAGTATCTGCGATATCTCTGCTTATTCTCGCACCTCTCCTTGTTATGCTCACTATTACGGGAACATTCGCAATGGGCGGAAATCCTTTTTTTGTCCAGCCACGTCCTGGAAAGAAAGATAGAAACGGAAACGAAGTGATCTTCAAACTCATTAAATTCCGCACAATGAACAATAAGAAAGATAAAAATGGAAATCTACTCCCAGATCAAATGCGTCTTACACGCTATGGTCGTCTGTTGCGAGCTTCCTCCCTTGACGAGCTCCCTGAACTCCTGAATATAATATGCGGTGATCTTTCTCTGGTGGGACCGCGTCCGCAGCTTGTCCGCGACATGACTTTCATGACCCCAGAACAGCGCAGACGGCATGATGTCCGTCCGGGTCTGACCGGTCTTGCTCAGGTGAACGGACGAAACAATATCTCTTGGGAGCAAAAGTTTGCCTATGATCTACAGTATATTGACCAGGGGATTACTTTTGCAGAAGATATGAAGATTATTTTTCAGACGTTTGGTAAAGTCCTCCGCAGAAGTGATGTGGTACGTGAGGGAACCGCATCCGATCTGGATTTCGGTGACTGGCTGATGCAGGGAGGAAGAGTGGATCAGGAAACATACACCAGAAAACAGGCGGAAGCTCGGGAGATGTTAGAAACGATATAATCCATTTTTTCGACAGGATTCTCACTATGAAAAAAACGCTCTTTCAAAAAATCCGGGCCTTTTTCCGCAAGTGGATGAGTGCCAAAATTATTCCTCATATGGTTCTGAACGGTTGGCGCATCTTTTTCTACCGTCTTTGCGGTTACAATATCGGAAAGAATGTGTTTATTGGTATGAGGTGTTATCTGGACGATCTGGAGCCAAAAATGTTCACAGTAGAAGATGATGTCATCATCTCTTACGGTGTTTTTTTTGCGTGCCACGGAAAAAAACAGCAGCATACCCCAATCACAATTAAAAAAGGTGCTTATATCGGGATGCGTGCGAATATTCTGTCCGGAAAAAACGGCGTGACCATTGGAGAAAATGCAGTCATCGGAGCATGTACGCTGGTCAATAAAGATATTCCTGCCGGTGCGACCGCGGTCGGTGTCCCGTGCAGAATTTTAGAGAATCATGAGGAATGAAGGATGAACAACACTCTTGTTTCGATTATCATGCCTTCCTATAATACGGGACGTTTTATCCGTGAAACGGTGGAATCGGTTCTGGCACAGACGTACACGGACTGGGAACTGCTCATTGTTGACGACTGTTCCACAGACAATACCGATGAGGTTATTCGGGAATATTTTTCTGATCCCCGGATTCGTTATATAAAAAATGAAGAAAACAGCGGCGCGGCAGTTTCCAGAAACCGTGCTTTACGGGAAGCCCGCGGGAAATGGATCGCGTTTCTGGACAGCGATGATCTGTGGGAACCTGAAAAACTCGAAAAACAGATCCGTTTCATGCAGGAAAACGGATCTCATTTTTCCTATACAAATTATATTGAAATTGATGAAACCTCCGTGCCGAACGGACGGTCTGTCACCGGCCCGAAAAAAATCACCAAATCCGGAATGTACAACTATTGCTGGCCGGGGTGCCTTACGGTGATGTATGATGCGGAAAAGGTCGGACTGATTCAGATTGAAGACATCAAAAAGAACAACGATTACGCCATGTGGCTGAAAGTCTGCCGGACTGCGGACTGTTATCTGCTGGACGAATCCCTGGCACGGTACCGAAAAAGAAGCGGTTCGATCAGCAATCACGGGTATGTGAAGCTGATCCGATGGCACTACAAGCTGTACCGGGAAGCCGAAAAGCGGAATCCGCCCGTGTCTCTGGTTCTGACCGTGCGGAATCTGTTTTTCGGTGTAATGAAAAAGATCATTTATGTAAAGGGATAGAAAATGAGTATTGCCTGTGTCAGCATTCTCGGACATTTCGGAGAAGGTAAAACTCTGCTGAACGGTCAGACCGTAAAGACGAAAATTCTCACAGAAGAATTATGTGCGCAGCTCGGGAAAGAACTGGTTGTCCGGATCGATACCCACGGCGGCATCCGTACTTTGTTCAAGGCACCGTTTCAGGTTCTTCGGGCATTGAAGCAGAGCAGAAACGTAATGATTCTTCCGGCGCAGAACGGTGTGCGCGTTTATGCTCCACTGCTTTCTCTCTTTCGCAATCTGTTCCGGGGACGGAAGCTGCATTATGTTGTGATCGGCGGCTGGCTGCCGGAATTTCTGAAACAGAGGAAACGTCTTGCGGCAGTACTGAAAATGTTTGATAAAATCTATGTGGAAACACAGACCATGAAGCGTGCGCTGGAAGAACAGGGCTTCGGAAATGTGATCGTTATGCCGAACTGCAAACGGCTGCATATTCTGACGGAAGACGAACTGATATATCCGACCGAAAAACCGTATCGTCTCTGCACATTTTCCCGGGTTATGAAGGAAAAAGGGATTGAGGATGCGGTGGATGTAATCACACAAATCAACACGGAATTAGGATATACTATATTTACTTTGGATATTTACGGTCAGGTGGATTCCGGGCAGAACGAATGGTTCGCAGAACTCGAAAAACAACTTCCGGAGTATATCTCCTATAAAGGATGTGTACAGGCCAATGAAAGTTCAGCTGTCTTAAAGGACTATTTTGCTCTGCTTTTTCCGACCCGCTTTTATACGGAAGGAATCCCCGGTACGATAATCGATGCATATGCGGCAGGAATTCCTGTCCTGTCGGCAAGATGGGAAAGTTACTGCGATGTGGTAGAAGAAGGAATAACAGGAATCGGCTATACCTTTGGCACCCCTGAAGAGTCAGTGAAAATATTAAGAAGAGTCTCAGAAAAACCTGAGATTCTCGTGGGTATGAAGCCCGCCTGTCTCAAAAAAGCCTCGGAATATCAGAGCAATCAGGTGATCCGGATATTGATCGATCAATTACAGCCTTGAACAAACGGAGGAATCGGAATGGCTGTTTCAACGTACAGAATCAAAAAATGGTACAAAATGCTGACAGGTAAGAGTATCTCCCATGTCAATCAGGGACCGGGAACCTGCTATTCCGTTGATAAGATTGCCGGTTATTACAACGATCTGACGGAAAAAATCACCCGGGATTCCGTGGATATTCTCGTACCGCAGTATTCTGTGGACAGCGGTGAAAAAATATATTTTTCCATCGGAATTTTTCAGTACGGTCTGGCTGCATACGACCTGTACCTCCGTACCGGTGAAACAATTTACCGCAATAAATTGTGTGCCTGCGCTGACTGGGCAGTGGAAAACCAACAGCCGGACGGAAGCTGGATCACGTTTGCTTACAAAGACCCGGAACATCCGTATTCTTCGATGGCGCAGGGAGAAGGGATCTCCATGCTTCTGCGCGCCCACATCGAGACCGGTGATGAAAAATATCTTTCCGCTTCCCATAAAGCAAAAGACTTTCTGCTGAAACCGATAGAAAACGGCGGAACTGCGGAATATTGTGAAGGAGATATCGTTTTTTTTGAATATACTCCGTTTCCCCCGATTCTGAACGGATGGATATTTACCATATGGGGATTGTTCGATTATTGGAAATATACGCATGATCCCGGTGCTAAAAGCGTTTTGGACAGCACTTTGGCTTCCCTCAAGAATAAACTTCCGGACTTTCACATGAAATACTGGAGCAAGTATGACGCCGGAAAAAGAATCTGCAGTCCGTTTTATCATAAACTTCACAT
>JBGVOJ010000092.1:0-2363 GCA_045126415.1 Eubacteriales bacterium
CTGCGGAATTTCCGCAGGGCGTATTTTCGTTTGGACAATTTTTCCGAAACTATTGAATTTTTTCGGCATATATGCTACCATATTCACAACAAAAATTCTCGGAAACGGAGAGATCATTATGACAAACAGAAAAAACTGGAAGGCCGCTCTGTCGGTCGGACCGACCGCTATGACAGCGGAGACCCTCACGGAACTTGCGAACGCGGGCATCACGGAAATCGAACTTTCGTGCGGTCAGCTTGCACCTTTCTTCGATGACTTCGATTATCCGAACCGTTCGGCGGACATCTCCCGTCTGGCGAAGGACAACGGCGTGAACATTTCTTCCGTTCATCTGCCGTTTGCGCCTTTTTCCAAGATCGACCCCGCTTCGCTTGACGCGGAAGTGCGCGCATATGTGGTGAAGGTGCAGTCCGAACTGATCAAGGCAGCGGGGGCTGCCGGCGTCGGTATTGCGGTCATCCATCCGAGCGGTGAGCCGTACAAGGACGAGGAACGTGCGGGACGCATTGCGGTTGCCTGCGACGTCATGGCGAAGCTGGTTGACGTGGCAACGGAAGCGGGCGTTGTGATCGCGCTGGAAAATATCCCGCGTACCTGCCTGTGCCGCACGCACGATGAAATGCAGACTTTCCTTGACAACATCCCGAATCTCCGCGTCTGCTTCGACACCAATCACTGTCTGATTGAAGACAACTGCGACTACATCCGTGCGGTCGGTGACAAGATCGTGACCCTGCACGTTTCGGACTACGATTTCACCGACGAAAAGCACTGGCTGCCCGGCGAAGGCAAAAACGACTGGGAAGGCATCATCCGTGCCCTGGAAGAGGTGAATTACAGCGGACGTTTCCTGTATGAAACCGGCGGTGCGGCAAAGTGCCGTGAAATTTACGCAAACTACAAGACTCTGATGGGACTCTGATTTTACGGACAGGAGGGAATGATTATGTTATATCATCAGCCATGGCTCCGTCTGGGGCGTGACATCCGTGTGGAATTCGAACAGTGCCTTACGGAAGGCCGCGATGTGGAAGCCTACCGCGCGATTGTGGACGATTTCTGCAAAATGGACAACGATACTCTTCTGGCAAACGAAGATGTGGTCACGCAGACTGCCGCGAAAATGGCGTCCGCTCCTTTCCGTGCGGACTGGAAGTATGTGGAACCGTCGACGCTGGCTGAAATTTTCGCGGAAGCTCCGGCAGAAAAGCCCGTGCTCGGCGAAGTTGCCGAAGATGAAGAACTTCTGAAGAAGCTCTCCGGCGCGTGGATCGGACGCATCGCGGGCTGTCTTCTCGGCAAGCCGGTCGAAGGATGGCGGAGACCGACGCTTCTGCCCGTCCTCAAGGCGACCGGAAACTATCCGATGGAACGCTATATCTGCCAGAAGGAATTTTCTGATGAACTGGTGGCGGAACATCGTCTGAACCGCGGTGCCTGCTTTGCGGACAACATCGGCGACGCATCTCCGGTGGACGACGACACCAACTACACGACGTTCGCGATGAAACTTGTGGAAAACTACGGAAAGAACTTCACCGCATCCGACGTTATGGAAGGCTGGATGCGCTGGATCCCGATCCTTGCGACCTGTACGGCGGAACGTGCGGCTTACCGCAACGCTGCGATGGGACTTCTGCCGCCCGAAACGGCGACTTACAAGAACCCGTACCGTGAATGGATCGGTGCGCAGATCCGCGGGGACTTCTTCGGCTACGTCAATCCGGGCGATCCGCAGACGGCGGCGGACATGGCGTTCCGCGATGCGTCCATTTCCCACGTGAAGAACGGGATTTACGGCGAAATGTATATCGCGGCGATGATCGCGGCAGCGGCGGTGACCAACGATATGCGCACCGTCATTGAAACCGGTCTTGCGTATATTCCCGCGAAGTCCAGACTGACGGAGGAAATCCGCTATATCATCGGTCTGTACGACAACGGTACGTCCGCGCTCGACATCATTGAGGCGATTCACACGAAGTACAACGAATTCTCCGCACACGACTGGTGCAGCACCATTGCCAACGCGATGATCGTGACGATGGCACTTCTCTGCGGCGAAGGCGATTTCGGACGTTCGATCTGTCTCGCGGTACAGTCCGCGTTTGACACCGACTGCAACGGCGCGACCGTCGGCTCCATCCTCGGCATCATGCTCGGCGAAGACGGCATTGATCCGTACTGGTACGAAGTTTTCCACAAGGCGGTTTATACCTCCATTGAAGGATTCAAACGTGTGGATGTGGATTTCCTCGCGCACAGAACACTGGCTCTTATCAAGAAATAAGAAATATGTTTCACATAAGGATTCCTTCCCCGGTCGGTACTCTCCTCGGCACCGTCGGGGAAGGAAAGAT
>JBGVOJ010000093.1:0-1869 GCA_045126415.1 Eubacteriales bacterium
TTTTTAAAAAAAAGTACCCCCCCCAAGAAAAAATCGAGGTATTATGAAACAGAAAAAGAACGTCGCGGATACCGTCCGTGACATTGCAGAGCCGCTGGCGGAATCCTTCGGCTATGTTCTCTGGGACGTCGAATACGTCAGAGAAGGCGCGGACATGATCCTGCGCATCACCATCGACTCCGACAAGGAAGGCGGCATCGACATCAACGACTGCGAAAAGATGCACCGTGCCATCGACCCGCTGCTCGACGAAGCCGACCCGATCGAAGGCGCATATATGCTGGCGGTTTCCTCGCCCGGTGTGGAACGTGTCCTGACGCGTCCGGAACACTTCGAATGGATGGCAGGCGAAGACGTCATGCTGAAATTCTTCGCGGCATCCGCCGAAACGGGAGGAACGAAGTCCCTCCGCGCAACCCTCGAAGGACTTGACGGAGACGACATCGTCGTCACCGTAAACGGCGAAGAAAAACGCTTCGCAAAGAAATCGGTCGCAAAATGCGAAACCGTCTTCGACTGGTAAAAGTAAAATAAAAAAACCAGTCTACCCAGTATAAAAGTTTTTGAAAGGGGTTTGGGGAAACCTTTTTTCAAAAAGTTTTCCCCAACGTCCCCCACACTATAACATTGAAAGGCTTGGACAATTGTCATGAACGCAGAGCTTTTTGAAGCACTTGAACTGCTTGAAAAAACCAAGGGAATTCCGGTTGACTATATGCTCGAAAAGGTCGAAGCCGCGCTCGTATCCGCATTCAAGAAGGAATACAACAGCGCAGCCGTCAAAGTAGAGATCAATAAGGAAAAGAAAGACTTCAAGGTATACCGCTGCCGTACCGTCGTGGAAACCGTTACCGACCCCAAGTCGGAAATTTCCTATGAAGACGCACAGGCACTCAGCCGCCGTTACGAACTCGGTACCGTCGTTCAGGAAGAAATCAAGACGAAGAACTTCGGCCGTATCTCCGCATCCGCCGCAAAGAACGTCATCAAGCAGGGTATCCGTGAAGCCGAAAAGAGCAACATCGCGAAGGAATACGACAAGAAGCGTGAAGAAGTTATCACGGCCCGCGTCGTCAAGCGCGACGAAACCACCGGCGACGTCGAAGTCGATACCAATACCAGCATCGTCGTCCTCCCGAAGAGCGAACAGATCCCCGGCGAAAACCTCTACGTCGACGACCGCATCCGTGTCTTCATCACCGAAGTCAATCACGATCACAGCATGGAGGCGGACAGCAAGCCGGCCGTAACCCTCTCCCGTATCCACCCCATGATGATCAAGCGTATGTTCGAAGTGGACATCCCCGAAATCACCACCGGTACCGTTCTCGTCAAGAGCGTTGCCCGCGAAGCCGGCTCCAGAACCAAGATCGCCGTCTTCTCCCGTGACCCCGAAGTCGACGCCGTGGGTGCCTGTATCGGTAACCGCGGTATGCGTATCGGTTCCATCGTCGATGAACTCCGCGGTGAAAAGATCGACGTCATCCAGTTCTCCGAAAAGCCCGAAGAATTCATCGCTGCCGCCCTCTCTCCCGCCGAAGTCCTCGACGTTGAGTTCGACGGCGACCGCAGCGCAACCGTCCACGTCTCCGGCGACCAGCTCTCCCTCGCCATCGGTAAGGAAGGCCAGAACGTCCGCCTCGCCGCCAAACTCACCGGCTGCAAAATCGACATCAAAGGCGTAAAGCCGAACTGAGGAACGGGGAGACGTTGGGGAGAAACTTTTTAAAAAAAGTTTCTCCCCAAACCCCACTTCAAAAACTTTCAAACGAATAGGACAGACAAAGTGCAGTGCAAATCTGGAATACCAAACCGGTTTCCAGCTGACAAAATCCTATTTACTAACGCTCTGCATTCACTAAGTTAATC